>JBLHWU010000112.1:0-21051 GCA_047629355.1 Saprospiraceae bacterium
ATTTTTCTATTACATCAGGGATTACCCTACATTTTTGAAATTAGGACAACAATTTAAAATTAGTGAATCCTATACACATAGGATATATCATCGGATTTTAACTATCATCGTTAAAACTTACAAATTGTCTAATCGTAAAGTTTTATTGGATGGCAATCATGAAAAAATTTTAATCGATGTTACCGAGCAACAAATAAAGCGTCCTGTTAAGAAACAGAAAAATTACTATTCTGGAAAAAAAAAGACACCCCATTAAGGTTCAATTAGTTGTGTGTGCTTTAACTCTCCAGATTTTGTTCACTTATCTAGCCAAAGGGAGTGTTCACGATTTTAAAATGTTCAAAGATAGTCAGATAATGACTCCAGAAGAAGTTCAAGTTTTAGTGGATTTAGGATATATCGGTACCCGTAAAATCCATAAAAATTCAGTTCATCCCATTAAATCAAGTAAAAAAAAGCCCCTAACCAAAGCGGATAAAAAATTTAATCATGAATTAGCCAAAAAACGAATTGCAGTAGAACATGTCAACAGACGCTGTAAAATATTTAGAATAACGAAAGAAGTTTATCGGGGAAACACAAAAATTATGGCAAAGTCTGGCATGCCGTTTCTGCCATTGTAAACCTTAGATATGCGGCTTAGTTATTCTGTAAAGATGTCTATTTAAGTTTTCATTTATGAATCGCTTTGTTATTTTAGTTCTTGATAACAATTAGGAGGAAGTAAAAATAATGGGCAATTTTTGAATGAATTTGATGTCAAAAAGGAATTTTCACACCGTTGCCGGGTGTAGAGTCTTCATCTTCGTTGTTCACCATATCTACTTGTGTATAAAAAGTAACAGGATTAGCATCCAAAGTAAAGAAATTAACGGTTAATATTTCCGTTTGTCCAGGGGCGATAGGGGTAAAAAAATATGAAACAACATTCACAAAACAGTTGGTATTTCCACCTGTTGCACCGCATTCATTACCGCCTTGTAGCACTATATTATCAGGCAAATCAGTACCAATGAAAACGCCGTTTGCCGCAACTGCTTTCGTATTGGTAACGGCAATCTCAAAACTCACATTTTCATAAGCAGCAGGCTGATTATTAGAAGCCATGATTAATTCCAAATCAGGTTTTGCGGCATTATTGCACGGAGATGGTGCATCAAGAGTAATGCTCGTATTGCAATTTGGATTTGCCATATCATTTATTATTTGCGTAATGGTTTGCGCACCCGTCAGCGGTATGTTTTCGAAATATTTTGGGTGTAAGTGCCCGAGTAGGTAGAATTATTTCCAACAGAAGCTAACCAGTTATTGGTTATTGGACCTATTAGTACCGTCAATGTTTAAAATGTATGACCAAACATCGTCACTTGGGTCGGTATTACCCTTCGTATTGCAGTCAATACTGACGATGGGGTAGCGGTGATGCTGCATCGGTTTCCATCGTTGGAGCAAGACGCAGGCGTATTAACTGTAATGGAAGTTGCGCAAGCAGGATTCCTTGTATCTATCAAAACAACGGTGAGGTCGCCACCCGAAATTGGAAACAAACTCAAAAGAGTCGCTTTGTAAATCTAAATTTGGACAATTTTGTAATTGTTCATAAGAAGGCGTTTCTTTACCGTTACTACGCGTTACCTAAGTGAGTCGAAATATTATTTTAATTTAAGTTCGCAAAATTCAAATTTACAACTTTTGACACTCACTTTTTCTTTCCCTTATTTTACAAAAAAAGTTGATATTTAGAATGTTACGAACTTACCAATGCGAATTAAGTGTAGAAACGTTGTTTGAAATAAAAAACAGATGTAGTTAGGGTGCTACCTTTGCAAAATAAATGAATTACAATTAATAGCACTATATTATTACATCTGTTACCATTATGATAAAGAGTTAAAGTGGCATTTACAAAGATTTATCAACTATTATTCTTTATCTAATATAGCAGATGAAGAGTTGATCACTATTTATCTCTATGCGGTTTCAGAGGAAGAAAAGACAAAAATTAGCTCAATTCATAAATATGCAAAAAAATATTTGATGGATTGGTTTCCAAATTGTCCTTCCTATGTTGCTTTCAATACTCGCTTAAATAGAATTGCCAATATTTTTCCTTTTTTATTGGTCTGTCTTTTACAGGATATTCCAAAAAAAGGAGTCAATTTTGACATAAGTGTATTAGATTCGATGCCAATTATCACTTGTAGTGGAAAACGACAAGGGAAAGTAGCACGAAACCTAACAAACAAAGGCTATTGTGCAACCAAAAGTCTCTTTTTTTTTGGCGTAAAACTTCATGGAATAGGTTTCCGTCGTAAAGGAGAATTACCACTTCCTGAATTTTTGAAATTGACACCTGCATCAGAAAATGATTTGAATGCTTTGCGTCCAACATTAATGAGCATTATCAACAGAATTTTTTTTGCTGATAAAGCCCACATTAACAGTGATTTAGATGACATTTTAGCTGCTAATAATTCGAGAATCTTAACTCCTGTTAAACAGAAAAAAGGAGAATCTAAAGAACTTCGACAGTTTAACAAAGCAGCTGATAATCTATATTCAACGGCGGTTTCAACAATCAGACAACCTATTGAAGGATTTTTTAGCTGGTTAGTTGAAAAAACTGACATTCAAAGAGCATCAAAAGTAAGATTTGAAAACGGGTTGATTTTACACGTTTTTGGAAAAATCGCTGCTGCTTTAGTTTCTTGGATTTTTTAAATAAAATTCTTACACTTAATTCGCATTAACAATATCTTTATAAGAAAACCCTTTATGCTCAATGAAATTAATTAAACGAATACTTAAAGTTATTTCCCTATTTATTGGGGTTCTGTTTCTCGCAATTATTATCATACTGGTAGTAGATTCAAAAAGAACCAGCTACTTAAAAGTTGAAAATATTGAGTTCGCAAATAATAACTCATTTCTTCTTACCAATGCCAACATTATACCGATGACCCAAGACACGGTTTTAGTCAACAAAATGGTGTATGTCAAGGATGGTATAATTCAGGCTATTGATGACAGCATTGAAATTCAGGGTGTTGAAGTAGTTGATGCAAAAAATAAATACCTTACTCCAGGGTTAATAGATATGCATGTTCATGTATGGGATAAGTATGAACTTGGCTTATACCTTTCTAGTGGTGTCACAGCAGTACGAAATTTATGGGGTATGCCTATGCATTTAAGGATTAAAAAAGAAATAGACAACAGAGAAATATTTTCTCCAATGTTTTTTACCACAGGACCAAAACTCACTGGCCCTGAATTTATAGGAGACGATAATTTGCAATTGACCAGACCTGAAGAGGCGAAGGAAAAAGTAATTTCCTATAAAGCTCGTGGATACGATTTCATTAAGACGTACTATGGTTTGACAGAAAATTTATTTGATGCTATCATTGAACAGGCTAAGGTTTCTCAAATGGAGATTGTAGCACATGCTTCACAAAAAGTACCCTATTCTTATCATTTTAACGCACAAATTGTTTCTATTGAACATGCAGAGGATATAGTACAACTGCCATTAAATTACCGATTGGACACATTTAAGCTGAGTCAAGTAATTGAAGATTTTGCCAATTCGCCGCACACGTCCTTCTGTCCTACCTTGACGGTCTATCATAATATTTATAAAATGCTTAATGATGATATAAGCTTATCATCCAATCAACTTCAAATGATGAATCCTCTAATAAGAAAGGTTGATAGTAAAGCCCAGTATGAACGGTGGAGTGAAACTAAAAAGAAAGATGCTTCAATTGTTGAGAAAATAAAAAACCAACATGAATTTCATATTAATATTATTAATAAACTCAATGATAAAGGGATTAATATTGTATGTGGTACTGATGCTGGAATTGGTGTGACTGTTCCTGGTGTTTCAATTCACCAAGAATTGGCATTTTACAAAGAAGCTGGACTTTCCAATTATGAAGTATTAAAAACAGCCACGGTGAACGCTTCAAGCGTTCATAAAGTCATGAACGAAATGGGAACAGTTGAGGTAGGTAAGGTTGCAAACCTATTACTATTAGATGATAATCCTTTAATTAATTTGTCTTCATTGCAACAACCCACAACTGTTTTTATAAAGGGAAGAAGATTAAATAGAGATATCTTAAATGGTTTTGAAGAACAGGCGAGAAATCGAAAGAACTTAATTGCTTCTGCACTTAGATATGTAGAATATTTGATAATTGAAAAGTAAACTATCGCTAGCAAACAATGACCATGGACAAAGAGATTTTGTCCAAAACGAACAAGTATTAGAGTCAAAAAAAACCGAACTTTGCAAAAATAAATATGAAAAACAAGACACAATTAGACCGATATAAAAAATTATTGGAATACTTAGATAAGCAATTTAAGGAAGAAGTTAATATCGAAAAGGTAGAGGCCATTGCTCACTACTCCTATCGAAATATCAATCGAATTTTTGAAGCACTTCACCATGAAACTATTGGAAAATATGTAAAAAGAATCCGCTTAGAAAAAGGGGCGGAATTTCTAAAATACTCTGACAGCAGTATTTCTGATATTGCTTTTGAAGTAGGGTTTAGCGATGTGGCGGCATTTAGCAAAGCATTCAAAAATAGATTCAATTGCGCTCCTTCCGTATTTAGAAATAGCAATGATGTAATCAGAAATATTACGCGTCAAACATTTTCAGAACAAGAAATTGAAAGAGAAAAACTAGCTTTCGAAATCGAAACATTACCTCAATTCGAAATTCTATATTTGCAACATCGAGGAAACTACGAAAACTTAAAAGCTGTCAAAGAGACCTGGGAAATGCTAGTCAACTATGCGCTCAAAAAACAGCTTTTGACCGATGATACGATTTTTTTTGCAGAAATATTAGACGATAATGAAATTAGCGAAATTATTAATTGTCGCTATAATGTGGCTATCATTTTGAACAAACCACTCTCCTCACCTCCGGAAGGACTTTTCAAAACTAAGATGCACCAATCTCAAAAGTACGCTAAGTTTGTTCACCTAGGTTCGCATGAATCCTCCGTAGATACCTACCATAAAATCTACTCACAATGGATGGTTGATGTTAATTTAGAAATGGCAGACTTACCAACTTTAGAATTTTTCTTGAACGATGAGGAAGACACTCCTGCGAAAGAATTACTTACCGAAATTTATATTCCAGTAAAATAATAATGTCCAAAACGGACAAAGAACCCGCCTTTCATCCACCTACCTTTGCGGTATGAATGATTACAAAGACACAGATAGCTATCAATTTGATAAGCATTGGTATTTAGGATTTCTAGGGTTAATTGGTTTCTATAAAATACCCTTAGTTTGGATGTTTTTCCAAGGAAACGGAACCTTTTGGGACTTGACCAATTTGCTTTGGCTTTCATGGCTGTTTTATTTTTTACCAAAAAAAACAATTAAAAATGATGAACTCATTTAAAATGACAACGATGTTATTGCTGGTGGCGAGTATCCAATTTTACCCCACAAAAAATCACGTTATCACAACTTCCAAAACTTCTAATATTACGATTCAAAACCTCTCTAAAAAGTGGAAACTGGAGGAGTATAAAGTTTATTTTTTCTCGGAAGCTCCTGCTGAAAATGAAAGAAACGATTACATTTATCTGAAATCTGACTTAACCTTTGACAGTATTTCCGAAGGAGAATTCGAAGCAGGCCGTTGGCGATTGGATGCCAAAAAGAAACGGATTTATTTATCCAAAGAAAATGTAGCAGGCGAGATAGCTTTTATTATTGATGAATTAGAACCTGAAAAATTAGTTCTCATCATCGATGACCCTTCTGACAGCGATGCACAATATTTAAAAATCCACTTTAAAATTTAAGATTATGAGTTTCAGCGAATTTATAAAATTAATTGAGGGCGCACCTCTCATGCAGTATGTTGCGTATTTTTTCATCTTCAATTTAGCATTAATTATTATCGAAATTGCTTTAGATTTATTCACTTCCAAAGAGCGAAGATGGAAAGATAGTTTTGCAAATATTACCATTTTTATTCTCGGGCAATTATTAGAAAAAACAGTTTTTGGAGCTATCGGAGTTATTTGCTTAATGCCTTTTCATTGGTTGTCTCCTTTCGAAATTCCAATCAATGGATGGACTTGGGCGTTGGCTTTCTTTGCGGCAGACTTCACTTATTATTGGATGCATCGTATCGAACATGAACATCGAATTTTATGGGCGAATCATAGCGTGCATCATTCTTCAGAAGATTACAATTTAACTGTTTCCATGCGATTAAGTATTGTTGAAAGTGCTATCGAATGGATATTTTTAGTCCCAATGATTTTGATTGGTTTTGCACCTTTTCAAGCAGTGGTCGCTCTGATATTTGTAGCACAGTATCAGACGTGGATTCATACGGAACGCATTGTGAAGTTAGGCTGGCTGGATGAGGTGTTTAATACACCTTCTGTCCACCGAGTTCATCATGGTTCGAACCAGAAATATTTGGATAAAAACTACGGCGGTGTTTTGATTATTTGGGATAAAATATTCGGCACTTTCCAAAGAGAAGAAGAAAAAGTAGTTTATGGATTGACTAAAAATATCCATTCCAATAACCCGATCACGATTAATTTTATCGAATACAAAAGCATCTGGAAGGATGTCAAAAGGTGTCGCACATGGAAAGACCGTTTTCGAATTATTTTCGGAGATTTAGTTTGGCGACCTAATTATTTTGAAACTCAAAAGAAAAAATAAATGATAACCATCATAGCATCCACAAATAGACCAAATAGTATGACACTCAAGGTAGCAAAAGCCACCAAGATTTTACTGCAAAAAATGACTGATGAAAAAGTGTTACTACTAGATTTAGTAAAGGTAGATTTTGAAAAACTGAATGCTCCTGCTTACGAAAGTACATCGACTTATGCCAATGAAATTCGTTCAAAATATTTTATACCGACTCAAAAAATTCTATTTATTACACCTGAGTATAATGGAAGCTTTGCGGGTATTTTAAAATATTTCATGGATGTAATCTCAACCGTTGATTTTGAGAAAACTTTTCCTCAAAAGAAGGCAGCGATAATTGGTGTGGCTCAAGGTAGAGCAGGAAACTTAAGGGGACTCACTCATCTCACCAGTATCTTGATGCACATGGGCATGTGGGTGATGCCTAAAAATTTACCTATTTCAATAATTAATAATCAATTTGAATCGGAAAAGGAATTTAACGCACCTACTCAAAAAAGTGTGGAAGATTTACTAGCTTATTTTATAAAAATAGCCTCATGAAAAAACAGTTTTTAATTATATACTTTCTTTTTAAAATTTCCATAGTTTTTGCACAAAATGAAACTGAACTGTTCCGTTTTGAATATGCTAACTCTGGGCAATCATTTATTGAAAATGAATATTATGACGCTTTGAATTACGTTAACACGTCCATTACGTCTTTAAATGCTTCCCTGAATTTTGGACATGCCATCGGCAAAAAAGGATGGGACGTATTTTACATTTTAGACTACCGGCAAGTTCGGCAAAAACTGGATTTGTCTGAGGTCACACAAGATTCAATTTTTCAAGACATTCCAAATAATTTTTATCAACAACCGAAATTTTCACAGCTTTCTTTAGCTACCGGTTTGTCCAAAAAAGTTTCCGATAAATGGAATGCAACGGCTCTCTTTTCTATCAATACGACCGATGATTTTTTTAAATCAAAAATAACACCCAACTTAACTTGGGGAGGGATGACCTATTTGGAGAAAAGGCAAAATGAAAGATTCACATTTGGGTTTGGATTATTTCTAAATCAATTAGAAAATAGATTATTGGTTGCTCCAGTTGCGAGTTTAAAATTTCAAAATCAAAAGCGAGGTATCGAAATTCTTTTTCCAGAAAAAATCAGATTGTGGCAAAAAATAAATAAGAAAAATTACTTGGAAATATTAGCCACTTCCCAATCTTTCTCCATTGCTTACGCAGCCGAAAATGAAGTTAATACAACAGATGTTTATATCATTAAGGCAGGCATAGCTTATAATTATATATGGGAAGATTTCTTAAAACTCTCTCTGGGATTTGATTTCCCATTGAGTTTCCATACAATCAGTACGCCAACGGAAACCATCGATTATTCACAACAAAGTGGACTTGGATTTAAACTAGGTCTTAGCATAATTATTTCAAATGAATAAAATAGTAAAAATAATTGCCATCATAATTTTACTGGTATTTGCCATTAATTTTTTGTGGGGAAAAACGAATTATCAAAGTCAAGTTATCCAATTTCAATTTCAATCTGACACCATTGAAGGAGTCGTAAATTTACCCAAGAAGAAATATAGTATTGAGAAAAATATCCCTTTGGTTATCTTCGTTCATGGCGATGGAGAACTAGAACGTGATGCCTATGGTTACTACCAAGCTATCTGGGATGAATTGGCTAAAAAAGGTATTGCAAGTATGTCTTGGGATAAAAAAGGCATAGGAAAAAGTACTGGAAAATGGCTCAATCAATCCATGGAAGACCGAGCAAACGAAGTGATTGCCGCTATTGAATTTATTCAAGCAGATACTCGCTTTGATTTTTCTTCTATAGGATTGATTGGCTTTAGCCAAGCAGGATGGGTCCTGCCTAAAGTTGCGACTTTATCTGATTTTCCTGATTTCATCATTAGTGTTTCAGGAGCGATTAACTGGAAACGACAAAGCAATTATTTAACTCGAACAAGAATGGAGCTGGAAGGTGCTAACGAAGCCACGGTTGAAGCAAAAGTAAGACAAAATGAAATTGATTTCAATATTTATAATAATGAAAATACGTATCTCGAATATGTAGCATACCAGAAAGAACAATGTAAAAATGAAAAAGAAGAGAATTGTGATTTTATGAGCGAAGAGCGATTTTGTTTTGTCAAAAAAAATATTTCAAGCGACGCAGAGGAAGATTTGAAAAATATTAGATGCCCCATTTTTGGTGTATTTGGTGCAGAAGATTTAAATGTAGACTTTAAAGAATCTTATCAAACTTATGAGCGCATTTTTTTAAACAATAATACTAATAATTATCAATTAAAAATATATAAAAAAGCAACACATAGCTTGTTGAAAAGCAAACATTTTAATGCTTTGAATCCGGGGATTCGCTTTTTGGTCAAATTAGAATTATTTGGAAAGCGAGCATTCGCAAAAGAGGTATTAAATGATATTAGTCAATTTGTAAACCAAAATTCGAAGTAGGATTTAATGAAGTCAAATTTGAAATAGAGGCGAAATGGAAAACAGGAAAAGGAAAAACGTTGGCCATGCTCAAATTCTATTTTTCGGCATCAAAAATTAAATTTCTGATTATCATTTATCATTTATCATTTGGCGAAGACATTGTATTTAGTACCGTGTAAAGTAAATTTCATTGCATTTTTACAAGGGGATTTTAAGGGGTAAAAACAGTTTGTAAAAATCGTTTTTACCCCTTAACAAGCACACCGGCATTGCCGCAGGCAATGCGCACTGTATTTTTTGAAGCTCGAAAATCTTACGATTCTCTCGCTTCTTAAACTTCAAACAAACTTACTTTACAGCGTATTAGAGTGGGAGTACACAATTGAGTTATAACAACATATTTTCTATTACACCTTTATGGGGGATTAGCTAAAATACACAAGATAATATGAGCTATTCCATTTGCGATTCAAAAACGGCTTCAACTTCCTCCGCCGTATATCTCGGGATAATATGCTGTGGACAATTCCAATCGAAAGCTTTGATATGAAAAATAATAATTCTTTCTGGTCGATATTTATAATCTTCCAAGGTCAATTTATCCAACAGTTCTATATTATCTTCTAGTGAAAGAATTTCTGCTTCCGCATAAATCTTCAGCCTTGCTTTCTGGGGATAATTCACCAAAATTAGAGAGACTTTATTATTCGTCTTTACATTTCCGACAGAGATGTATTGCTTGTTTCCCGTGAAGTCGAGGAATGCTAAAGTTTGAGGATTCAACACTTTCAAAAAACCTTTTGGTCCGCCTCTGTGCTGAATATATGGGAAACCATTTTCTCCAAAAGAGGCTACATAAAAACTATCCCGTCCATCAATCAAGTTTATTTCATTTGGTGTCAAGCCTTCTTTAGAGGAAAATTGTTCCATTCTTTCATAACTTTTTCGGCTGCCATTTTGCGTTTGCAAGTTTTTAATGGCATCGGTAAAGGCAAGCTTTGGATAATTCATGATTTTGATTTTAAATTGAAAGGAATAATTTCAGTGATTGGGAAGCTGGGTACATCAGGGCTTTTCGAGGGGACTGAAAGCACAACCGTTTTCGCACCTACCTTGATATATTTTTCGGCATCTTTTTGCTTCGTAAAGATGCCTGTACTTTCAATAAGATGTGCCATAATGAAACAGGTTATTGAACTGTTTTTACTAAGGCAATTACAATCTTTTTTCCGATGCCTTAATCGGAAGGTCATTAATGCTCGCAAACCGTTTGTTCATCAATCCGTTTTTGTCAAATTCCCAATTTTCATTTCCATAAGCCCGAAACCATTGATTGGCTTCATTTCTATATTCATATTCAAATCTTACGGCAATTCGGTTATTGGTGTGTGCCCAGTAAGTCTTTTTCAATTGGTAATCCAGTTCCGTTTCCCATTTTCCATTCAGAAAAGAAATGATTGCTGCTCGTCCGTTTACAAACTCGGAACGGTTGCGCCATTCGGAGTCAATAGTGTATGCCGAAGCAATTTTTTTAGGGTTTTTTGAATTCCAAGCATCTTCCGCCGCTTGAATTTTTTGCTTTGCGGTTTCCTCCGTGAATGGAGGCAATGGATATTTTTTTTCCACGATTGAAATGTTTTATTGTGGTGATTAAATTGTTTGAAATTGAATCTAAAATTTAAGTAACACGTAGTTATTCAAGTTAATCGTGTCGGATAAAATGTGTTCAATTAAGGAGGTTACTTTAAGTAACCTCCTTAATTAGCATCCGAGAGTATTGACTTGAATAACTACTAATACCGTGTAAAGTAAATTTCATTGCATTTTTACAAGGGGATTTTAAGGAGTAAAACGGTTTGTAAAAATCGTTTTACCCCTTAACAAGCACACCGGCATTGCCGCAGGCAATGCGCACTGTATTTTTTGAAGCTCGAAAATCTTACGATTCTCTCGCTTCTTAAACTTGAATAACTACTAAGTAACGGTAAAAAATAACTCCGCCATCTAGCAACATTTATTTTGGCTTTAGTTTTTACTTTTGAAATAGGAGTTATCTCTATATAATGACTGTTTCAAAAGTGGAAAATAAAGGAAAAAGAAATACTTGATAGATGGCGGAGTTATTTTTAGCGTTACTTAGGAACGCGAATTAAATAAAGTTGCTTTTTTGCTTTCGGCTGTCTAAATTTTATAGTGAAATACAGAAATTTAAACACTTACTAAAAACGATTTAATAAGTTGGACCATAATGCGCCGTATTTTTTAGAAGGGAAAAGGATAAGCATAATGGCCCAAGTTATTGAATCGTTTTTACTTACATTCCCATTGTTATTTGACCTCCTTTTTTAAGAAATTTCTGATTAGCTTCGCTATCTCTTCACCTTCTTCTTCCAATGCAAAATGACCAGTATCCAATAAATGAAATTCTAAATTCTTCAAATCCCTTTTATAAGGATACGCTCCTTCCGCAGGAAAGATGTAATCATTTTTGCCCCAAACAATTAAAGTTGCTGGTTGATATTCTCTGAAATATGCTTGCCATTCAGGATACAATGGAACGTTGGTTCGGTAGTCATAAAATAGGGCTAATTGAATCTCCGGATTTTCCGTTCTAGTCAAATGTTGCAAATCCACTTTCCAATTGTCAGGACTAATTGTTTCAGGGTTTTGAACACCATGTGTGTATTGCCATTTCAAACCATCAGGCGCATGAAATCCTTCCAATGCTTTTCCATTTTCAACTGTGTAATCCTTCCAATATTTTTTAATCGGAATCCAAAAATCTCGCAACCCTTCATCGTAGGCATTTCCATTTTGGACAATCAAAGACTGAACGCGCTCTGGGTGTTTCGCCGCAATTCTATATCCAATAGGTGCGCCATAATCCATTAAGTAAATGCTATATTTTTTTATCTCCAATTCTTCAAGAAATTCTTCTACAATCAAAGCCATATTGTCAAATGTATAATCAAAGGATGCCATGGAAGGCTGTTCGCTATTTCCATATCCAGGATAATCAGGGGCTATCAAATGATATTCGTTAGATAAGTCTTCAATCAAATTTCGGAACATGTGAGAAGAAGTTGGATACCCATGCAATAACAAAATAGTCGGCGCATCTTTTCGTCCTGCTTCTCGGTAAAAAATATCCAAACCATTCACTTTAATGGTTTTATGAAGTGTTGGGTAACTTGCTTTGGGCGTATCCTTAGCCGTTATTTGAAATTCTTGTTGTTCTGTTGAAATATTTATAGCTTGAGGGCTATTCACATTTGCTAAGTCAGCCGTTTGAGCTTTAGCTAGATAGGCGGCAAAAATTGCGAATCCTAAAAGGAATAATACTTTGATGTTTTTCATTTTATTAAAATTTTAATAGTTAATTATTGGCTCGAAATGCTTACTTCAATCCAAAGCATTGCCATTGCAACAGTTGTAAACTGAAGCCTACATTTCGAGGATTAGTTTTAATTTTTGAAAAAGAATTAGTAGTTAGGGCATTAGAAATTAATCAGCTTTTAGGCTGCGATTAATTCTTTGAGGACAGTAGCTTTTGGAAAATCAATTTCAAAATCGCCATTGCTGAAAATATAATTGGTAATGTTTCTGATAGCTACCATTCCAATTAATTCGGCAAATGATTGTTTGCTATATCCAGCTGCCAAAAAATTGTCAACAGCTTCTTGTGAAGCTTTTCCTCTTTTTTTAGTCAATTCGACAGCCAAAGTTATAAGTGCCTTTAGTTTGGAATCTGTGATTGTTCCTCTTCGAATGTCGATTATCTCTCTTTCAGAATAGCCCGCCATTTTGCCGAGTGCGCTGTGAGCGGCAAGACAATAATTGCATTCATTGGCTTGCGAAACTGCGAGAGCAATCGCTTCATTTTCTTTGCTGGAAAAAGTTCCTGACTTTAAACTTCCCTCAAATGCAAGGAAGCCTCCTAATAGTTGCGGAGAATTTCCCATTGCAGCGTAAAGGTTAGGAACTCGTCCTACTTTTTGTTGAATGTTACGGAAGATTGCTTTCGTCTCAACGCTTGCTTCTTCATTTGACAATGTTTTTAATGCTTTCATTTTTATTAAGTTTTAGTGAAATAAATAATTGATTCTATTTCTATTTAGACAAGGGGCGTGCCAAAGTGAAAAATGAATAATAACTAGCTAGTTGTCAAATGATTATGAATAAATAAAATGTTTATTTATTTATTAAAAATGCCAACATATTGGCATATTGTCAACATGTTGGCATTTGTTAATTAATGCTTCTAAATAGATTAAAAAAAATTGGATGATTTCATCAATAAATCCCCGTTCCTTCAAATCAAGGCCGCACAATATTCAGTTTTTTCATCCTTGCCTCAAGAGTGGTTCTTTTTATTCCTAATAACTGTGCGGCCCCTTTTTCGCCACTAACCCGCCAAGTTGTCAATCCCAAGATTTTCAAAATATGTGCTCGTTCTATTTCTTCCAAAGTGGTAATTTTCTGTTTTTTAGAAACGCCTGTTTTTTGGGGCAACGAATTTCCCAATTCCAGTTTGTTGCCTTGGCTGATAATGACGGCACGTTCAATAACATTTTCCAGTTCCCGTACATTTCCTGGCCATGTATAGCTGACCAATTCGTCCATTACTTTTTTGGTGACTAACCCTATTTTTTTGCCAAATCGAATTTCGAATTTTGATAAAAAGTGATTGACTAATAAGGGCACATCTTCTCGTCTTTCGCGTAACGGTGGCACATAAATTGGAAATACATTTAGCCGATAATAAAGGTCTTCTCGGAATCTTCCTTTTCCTATTTCTTCGGGAAGGTCTCGATTAGTGGCTGCTATTACCCGAACATCAACAGAGACTGTTCGGGAACTTCCCAACCGTTCTAATTCCCCTTCCTGAAGTACTCGAAGTAATTTTGATTGTAATTCAATCGGGATTTCCCCAATTTCATCCAAAAAAATAGTGCCTTTATCTGCCAGCTCAAAACGACCAATCCTTTTGTTTAATGCGCCCGTAAAAGCACCTCTTTCATGTCCAAATAATTCGCTTTCAATCAAGTTAGCAGGCAAGGCGGCGCAATTCACTTTTACCAAAGTACGATTTTTTCGTTCGCTTAAATTATGAACCGCTCGGGCAATCAATTCTTTTCCTGTCCCAGATTCTCCTAATATTAAAACGGTGGCATCCGTAGTCGCAACTTGCTCAACCTCGGTCAAGACTCTTTTAAAATTTTTACTACTGCTAATGATTTCCTCAAAATTATGAGTCAACTTTATTTCCTGTTGCAAATATTTATTTTCAGCTTCTAATTGAGCTTTTAATTGCTCAACTTCTGCGAGTGCTTTTTGTAAATCTGTATTGGATTCCTTCAATTTTTGTTCTGTTTCTTTCCGTTGGGTAATATCTTTGAAAACAACCACCGCACCCAATAATTCGCCGTTTTCATCTTTTATGGGCGTGCTTACATACTCAACAGGGAAACAAGAACCGTCTTTCCGCCAAAATACTTCATTATCAATTGTGTGAATTTTGCCATCATTAATAGCCGCATAAATCGGGCATTCTTTTACTTCATAAGGAGAACCATCCAGTTTGGTATGATGAAGAATATCATGTTGAGATTTGCCTATCAAGTCCTCTAGTTCCCAACCAATCATTTTTACAGCCGCATGATTTGCAAAAGTCGTATGTCCTTGTTTATCCAATCCAT
Organism: Saprospiraceae bacterium; assembly: GCA_047629355.1. Classification (GTDB taxonomy): domain Bacteria; phylum Bacteroidota; class Bacteroidia; order Chitinophagales; family Saprospiraceae; genus CAYUNA01. The sequence continues at coordinate 14,904 of JBLHWU010000112.1, forward strand.
AAATTCCTTCTCCTGCCGAGTTTAATATTAATTGATTCTTCCGCTCTATTTTTTGTAATTTTTCAAAAGCAAGCTGTCGATTTTTCAAGGCTTCGTCCGCCATTTTTGAACTTTGCGAACGCTCATTGAGCATCATTTCCAAAAGCAAATTAGCTTCGTCTAATTTGGTCGCCGATTCTGAATCCTTCGATAATTCTCTAACCATCATGCAACATAGATTAAAGGTGCTCGCTTCTATCAAAATAAAATTTAATTCTACTAAAATGGATTGACCTTCTTTGGTCTCTAATTGCGATTCAATTACCAATCTTTTTTCTTCTAATAATGTTGCCCAATAACCTTTCCAAATCTTCTTTGTTAATTCTTCATTTAAGTCAAAAAATGTCAATTTTTGCAAGGTGTTTGAGTCATAATATAAGGTTGTTTCCAATGCTTGATTAAATCGAATAATACGCGCTTCCGAGGATAGCCATAAAACAGGATAAATCGAATTGGTTAGCGCAATTCCAGCCCAATCATTTTCCCATTCTTGATTTATATTATTCGACATATTTCGTTTATTAATTTTTGAATAAATCTATATTTGTGTAAACAGCTGACACTATTAACTTGGGGTGTAGGAAAAACTGCACGTACCCGTATTCACTAGGCACAGCGTGCCGGTACTCTTGGTAATAATAGTAAGATAAAGATATTCCAAAGCCGCAGCGCGGCGGCACTTTTTGCTCTGCAAAAGTTCAAGAGTGCCGCCACGCTGTGGCTATAAGATAGAAAATATTACTTTGTTACCAAGAGTACCGGCACGCTGTGCCTGCATTTCTAAACCACCTCACATCTCTCACAAAAGACTGTTGACGTCTGCGTGCAGTTTTTCCTACACCCATTAACTTGAGTGAGTACTAAGTTCTCTCACTGCTGTTTAGGAACGTTTTTTTGGTACAAATATATTCAATTTTAATGTAAGTAAGGAATGAGAATTAAATAAATCGTTATTCTTGACAGAGCCGTTTTTTTCTCAGTTTGTACTATGAAAACCTGATAAATGTTGATATTTTTAGGTTTTTAAAGTACAAAATGAGGACAAAATATCCTGTCAAGAATAATGATTTATTTTTTCTACTCTCTAAGTAAAAAGAACAAGTATAATGGTATATCCTGAAAACTCAACAGATTTTTCAGATTGATTGTGACTAAAGGGAGTTTGAGGGATAAAAGTGGTTTGCAAAACCGCTTTTATCCCTCAAAAACCCACTCGCGCTGCCGCAGGCAGCGCGCATTGTATTTTTTGAAGCTCGAAAATTTTACGATTTTCTCGCTTCTCATATTGACCCACACTTTTCACCGTAGAGCCTATTATTTTATGCTTTTTACTTACTTATTCTGGTCGCCTGGTAGATTTTTTTATTGAACCTGTTCAAGATGCAAGTACCGTTGTGGGAGCGTCAAGAATTGATGAATCTGGAAATTAGACAAGACATCCAAGAGCTGGGCAACAAGATTATGAGAATCGAGGCGGAGGTGACGAGTGTCGATGACCATTATTACACGATTGTGGGGTTTTGTCGTTTGCAGAAAATGGCTTGTCTGATTCACAAAGCGAAGGAGTGGGGGAAGGTGGCGACGCGCATGAGTCGGGAAATGAGTATGCCGACGGGCACGGCGCATGATGAACGATTTGGGAAGGTGCGGACGTATCATGTGGATGTTTTGAAGGGGGGCGGTGAAGTGATATTAGTTTTTTGGGAAAGGGGATGTCGTTTGGATTCGGTGTGTCCTTATTTCTGAGTATCGCGGGTTTCTGCGATGCGAGTTGAGGGGATTTTGTATCTTTGGGTTAAAAGGTGACCTAATTATCTTATAAAATCAGGTATCTGTGCAATATGAGGGGTATAGATACCAAGTTGTGCTTCATTATGACAAACCTTTAACCAATGATAAAGTTCTTTAGAAAAATACGATACGACCTTATGGAGAAAAATAAAACTGGAAAGTATTTCAAGTATGCCTTCGGAGAAATTGTGCTCGTTGTTATTGGAATTCTTTTAGCTCTTCAGATAAACACTTGGAAAGAAAATACTAAAAATAAGTCGATTGAACGAGGGTACCTTCTTGGCATACAAAAGAATTTGGATAAAGATATTTACGAGTTAAATAAACTTATTGGGAAGGATACCATGTAATTCCATTATTATTCGACATTGTTAAAAGTATTCACAGACAAAAGTATTAATAAATATTCTAAAGAGTTTATTCGAGCTATATCAAAATCGTATTCAACACATAGTTTTCAAGGGAATAATATTGTATTTGAGGACATTAAATCTTCTGGTAAAATTAGCTATATACAATCAGATGTACTACGGTTTTTAATATTAGAATATTATAATGAAAGCCAGAAAGTGGAGGGTTTTCAAAACAAAGTAAATCTTCCCGAACTTATCAAACATAGAGAAGAAGCATTTGTTAATAATTTAGATATGAATTCTTTAATTGAAAATTTTTTATTTTCTGAAAATTGGCGTGCCGAAATTAATCGATTGGATTTATCATTTTTCGATTCAGACATAAATAGTGAAGCTGTTAAAAATTTTGCAAATAAAATTTCTTTAATGAAATCGTTAGTGCTAGTCAATTATAATTCTGATTATAAACTAGTTTTAAAAGCACAACGTTTGAAAAGTAAAATCACTGAGTATACATCTACAGGTATGGTTGATGGTGAGGGCTATATTTCAATTGAAACCTTGTCCGCAATAAAAGAAGGTGATATTGATAAACTAAATTTATTAATACAAAAGGAAACTATGAATAATTGCTTTGAAACCCAATTTGCCACTACTAATTATTTGGTGCTAGCCATCTTTTCAGAATCAATGGAATCGTTAAAATACTTTATAGAGCAAGGTGCCAATTTTGAACATGTTTGTGAGAACAAAAACCCATTAATGTAGGCTTCTAAACATGACAAATTAAATATGGTCAAATATTTAGTTGATCTTGGTGCAGATATTAATTTTGTCTCAATAAAAGGAAAAACGGCTTTAGATTATGCCATTCAATATAAGCACCCAGAAGTTACGGCCTACTTAAAAGGGTTAAATGCAAAACAAGTAAAAAGCTTAAAATAATGATTAAATTCTTATAGACTAAAAAATAACGAAAGCACACACAAAGTGTATGAAATCATAGCGGCTAATCGCCACTACGCTTCATACACTAATCGTTGAACTAAAGATTACCCACACGCACCTAGGTCCAGTCACACAAACTACTGACAACCAGTTGTATTACATATTTATATTCCTGATTTTTGCGAAGTATAAAACTCATTCTTGTTAGGCGGGTGTTCCGTCGGGATAGGGTTGATTATTTCCTAAAAACAGTAAAAGATGGATACTTATTTATTGAAATTTGAGAACTGGATGACCTTAAAAAACTATGCTAAAAAAACGCATAAAAGTTACTCGTGTTCGGTTCGGCAGTTTTGGGGGTTTTGCGAAGGGCAGGCGGGAAAGGAGGGCTTTTCTAAAGACAATGCAGTGGATTTTTTTTGCTGCACCGCTTCAATGTCCAGCAGGTCAGTTGGCAAACGGTCAACGGCGATTATTCGGCGTTGCGCTTATTTTAGGCAATTCCCATTAATAAAATGTTTAATTTATTATTGGGAATTGCCTTACGTACATATTTTGGATAGAAAATGGGATTTGCGCAAGCTGCCCCGACCACGTAAACAAAAGACGTTGCCCAAAGTAATTGGTCCCGAAAAAGTGCAATTGTTAATTGACAATGGGGTCTGTTTTAAGCACAAAGTGTTTATGACTTTGCTCTATTCTACGGGCTTGCGGTTGAGCGAAGCTTTACGGCTGCGAGTTGAAGATGTGGATGCGGCGGCTATGAGTTTGCGGGTCTTGGATGGCAAAGGACACAAAGACCGCTACACCTTATTGTCGGCAGAATGTTTGGATATGTTGCGGTTTTATTTTCGGGCGTATCGACCCGAAGGCGGACTGATTTTTAATGGTAGAGATATTTCTAAAAAAAAAAACACGGGAAACTTGGGAATACGAGGGTATCGATTTTATGGGAAAAGCTGAAAAATACCATGATTTAGAGGAGTGGCGAAACGTGTTTTTAAGCATCCAAAAACCTTGGGTAGTTTATAGCCAAGCGCCTTCGGATGGTGCGATTCAGACTTTGGAATATTTGAGTTGTTACACGCATTCGGTGGCCATATCGGAGCATTTTATAAAGAAATTTGTCAAGCATATCTTGCCATCTGGCTACCATAAAATCCGTTATTTTAGTATTTGGGCGATGACAAATCGAAAGACCAAATTGGCGCAAGCACAACGCTTGTTACATCACAAACCATTGCTTTTGACGATGCAAGCCATCAAGGCTTCGGTGAAAGAAAAATTGGGAATTGACCCAACGGTTTGTAGCGATTGTGGCAGTTCAAATATCGTATGTTTTATATTAACGGCCAAATCTGCTTTTGCCAAACAGGTGGATATGACCTCGTTTTTTAAAGAGGGTGCACCGCCACAAGCATCGACCCAAAACCAAACTAAAAAAGTAGCTTAAAAAATAGAACTTCTTCTGTTTTGAAGATAGTCTTTTGCTGCAACTCATTGTTTTTTGCTGAAAAAATTGGGTATTATAGAAAAAGACAATATATTGTTGACTGTTTTGAAGAAATGACCTCGTTTTTTTTGGAAAATGGGAGATTTTTAAAAAAATAAGAATTTAAAAGTATATAGCCGTTCAGTTCAACTGAATTGTTGACGCCGCCAATAGGTGTCGTGCTTTTGTTGAGGTTGGGAAGGGCGGCGCAAACAATACTAAGTAACGATAAAATAATAAGTCCGCAAACTCTCCTGTATTTCTTTTGCCCTTATTTTTCACTTTTGAAATAGTCATTATGTATAGATAACTCCTATTTCAAAAGCAAAAACTAAGACCAAAATAAACGAGGATAGTTGAGGAACTTATTCTTTCACCGTTACTTAGTGTTGTGTAGAATTAGAAAAAAATGAAAAAAATAAGACCTTACGTTTTAGCCGAAACAAATTGGAAAAGTTTAAAAAACGCTGATTTCCAATTAGCAGTCCTTCCATGGGGAGCTACTGAAGCTCACAATTATCATTTACCATATTCTACCGATATCATTGAAGGGACTGCTATTGCTGAAGAAGCAGGTAGAATCGCATGGGAAAAAGGAGCCAAAGTCATCATACTTCCAACAATACCTTTTGGTGTCAATACTGGACAGGCTGATATTTATTTAGATATGAATATAAATCCAAGTACTCAATTCGCCATCCTAAAAGATTTAATTAGTGTTTTAAACCGACAAGGAATCAAAAAATTTATGATTTTGAATAGTCACGGCGGGAATAATTGGAAATCAATAATCAGAGAACTTGGTCTTTTGTATCCAACTATGTTTTTATGTGTTGCGGAATGGGTGAAAACTGTTGATAGAAAGGATTTTTTTGACGACCCAGGAGACCATGCTGATGAAATGGAAACAAGCCTAATCCTTCATCTTGCACCTGAGTTGGTGCTTCCAAGAAAGGATTGGGGCGAAGGAGCTGAGAAAAAGAATAAAATAGCTGCATTCAATGAAGGGTGGGTATGGACGGAAAGACCTTGGTCAAAAATTAGTGAAGATACAGGAGTAGGAAATCCAAAGGAATCATCAAAAGAAAAAGGGGAACGTTACTTTAATGCAGTTTGTAATAAACTTGGTGATTTAATAATGGAAATTTCGAATACAGAGACAGATGATTTGTATGAATGAAAACCCTCAATCTGTGAAAACTCTACACAACAATCGCTATAATGTCCATACTCCGCATTCGCTTCATACGGCATATAGCGGGAACGTTAAATTAAACATTAAGCACACGAATCTGAACTTAATCACATAAACTACTGACAACCAGTTACATTACACATTTATATTCCTGGTTTTTGCGAAGTATGAAACTCATTCTTGTTAGGCGGGTGTTCCGTCGGGATAGGGTTGATTATTTCCTAAAAACAGTAGACATCTTTACAGAATAACTAAGCCGCATATCTAAGGTTTACAATGGCAGAAACGGCATGCCAGACTTTGCCATAATTTTTGTGTTTCCCCCGATAA
>JBLHWU010000113.1:0-20967 GCA_047629355.1 Saprospiraceae bacterium
CCAAAGACTTTTTTTTATCATTATCCATTTTTTGTAACTACTCAGGTACTTTAATTTATTGATTATCAGTTATTTATAGCTTTGTTTAAAAATGATATTTGTCTGATTTTCTCAATTTTTTGACAAAAAATCATTTTTTTAACATTTCCGTAACTTAAAAGACATTATTTTAACTAAAAATAGACTAAAAACCACCTGAGTAGTTACCAAAATTTTAATGAAAAATAAGGAATAGAAAATAAATAAATTAATGATTAATTCGCTAGCCCATTAATGTAATACAAATAATTCAAAAGCTCCATCTCCAACTTAATATACGTCTCAATCAATTTTAGCCGTGAATCAATGTACTTTTCTTGCCGTTTATTCAATAAAAAAACGGAGCTTTCCCCAAACAAAAATTTCTGGTTTTCGCCCTCCAATAAGCGTTCATAACCCGTGATATTTCGCTGCTGCAAAGCCAATTGGTCTCGCAAAACGACTTGTAGCAATAGACTGGCTTCGATCTTATTCCGTAATTCATTTCGCTTATTTTCGATGTCTAAACCAATGTCCAGCAATTTGATTTGACCTTGCTGAATGCCTGCCCGTGCGCTGCGCAGAAAAAGCGGGAAAGAAAAATCGAAGCCCCATTTATAATCAGCGGTGGAGTAATTTGGCGATATTTCATCATTACTTGTTGCCAATAGGGGATTGAATTTGATTTTTAATTTTGGCTTTAATTTCTCGCGCTTTAGTCGTTGCTCTGCTTCAAAATAGGAGAGTTTATTGAGTTTTTCGTTAATTGCAGGGTGATTAAGCAATAGGTCTTGTACATTTGGATTGGGGATGATTTCAAAAATAGGCTCCTCGTACGTTTCGGGTTTAACCGTATTTTCCAAAATAAGTGGTAAATTATTAAACCACAAATAATTCTCTAAATTCTGTTGTGCTTTTAGGCGTTTTCCTTCATAAAATTGAGCTGTTGTCATTGCATTCTGCAAAATCAACAAGGCTTCCAGCGTATCCATCGCCGTCTTTTCACCACCTAAATAAGACTGTTTGGTATTGTCAAAATAGGTTTCTGCCAGTTCAATACTTTCTAAAATCACTTGCTGTGCGAAATAATTTTGCTGCCAATCCAAATAGGATAGAGACGCAGAATATAGTAATTCATTGGTTAGAATTTCGCGCTCATTTTCGGCGATGTTCCGGAAAATTTTAGCTTGTTGCAAAGCGGTTCTGCGCTCATTTATCCAAAGTCCTTGTATCAAATTTACTTCTACGCCGATGTTCCACAGTCCGAATTGATCCGTATTGTTTTCGGGATTCAGAAAGATACCCTCTGTATTTTCATAGCCCGCCACAAAATCTACACCCAGAATCGTTGGAATCTTCAATTTGCCTTGGAATTGGCTGTAATACAACTTATCATCAAAGTTTTTTTGATTCCAGTCAGAGGTCAAAACGGGGTCTAAATTACCTTTGGCTAACATCCATTCTGCGTCTGCAAAATCAAGTCTCAAATCTGCCTGTTTAGCAATTGGATGAAAGCGAATGATATTGGTCAAAAATTCCTGATAGGTGAGGGTAGTGGTGTCCGTTTGGGCATTTCCATTGACAAGAAAAAAAAGTGAAATGAGTAAGCTAGCACTAAGTTTACTAAGCTTTAAAAGCTTAGTAAACTTGATATAGTTGCTGATAGTCAAAGGCATATAAGTTTAATGTTTAACGTAAGTAACGGAGTTATTTTTTTACAGTTCCTTAGTCGGTCACCGACTAAGGAATGCGAATTAAATAAACTCAGACTCTAGAGAGGATATTTTGCCCTCATTTTTCACTTTAAAAATGCTCATTATATCAACATAAATCGAACTTTCAAAGCAAAAAGGGAGAACAAAACCGCTCTCTCAAGAATCTAGCTTTATTTATTTCGCATTCCTTAGGAATGTGTAACAAGAATTTATTTGAATCTTTTTCAGAGGGAGCTTTAGAGATAAAAATGGTTTTGCAAAACCGTTTTTATTCATCAAGACCCACTCCGCGCTGCCGCATGCAGCGCGCATCGTATTTTCTCGCTTCTTAACTTATGATTCTACCGTTACTAAATCAATATTTTCTATTGTTTTGCCGTGCGGTTTAGAATTTCCATCCTTATCGACATGAACAAATACAATATTATCAATTTGGATAATGGTCTTTTTATTAAAAATATTGCGAACTTCACAGGAAAAGCTAATGGAAGTTCGACCAATTTTATTAAACCCTATGCCGATTTCAATGACATCACTTTGTCTAGCAGAATTAACAAAATTGATTTCAGAAATATATTTAGTCACTACATTTCTGGAGTCCAATTTCGTCATTGCATAAATGCCCGCTTCTTCGTCAATCCACCGCAACAATGCGCCTCCAAACAAAGTATTCCTGGCATTCAAATCACCAGGTTTGATTAATTTTCGAGAATAAAATTTCATGTATTTTTTTTTTGAACAATCAGAATATTGGTTCTTTGATAAATTCCGTGATTGCAAAGCCTGCAGTAGAGGGTACTTTTTCAGTACCCTCTATTTTATCCGCTAAAAGTAAGGGGTACTGAAAAAGTACCCCTTACTAACAAATTTAGGTTTTACGGGATTTGTCAAAGAATCAGAATACTTATTAAATCTGACCGTTGACCTTTTTTATTTTACCTTCCGCAACGGTTCTTTCAATTTCACATCTTTCGTTTTCTTCCCATTGTTTTGATAATAATCTGCTGGAAAACCATTCAGTTGTCGCCAGATTTCATACCAAATCGGTACATCTCTTAGCATAATAAAGGCTTGTGTGCCCGTACCGATGCGCAACTTTTTTGGCCATACTTTCTCTTCATTATGCGATTCTACCAAAATTCGATATTGTCCGTTTTCGCTGATATTTTGGTCGATTGCCAAAATTTTTCCAGTAAAAACACCTGTCGAAGCTTCGGGCCAACCGCTAATCACAATCGCTGGCCAACCGTCAAATCGCAACCGTACCCGACTTCCAATTTGCAACAAAGGAATGTCCTGTGGTCTCAGGTAGGCTTCTACCGCCAAATCGTAAACGGAAGGCATAATAGTCGCTACATCCGAACCTTCTTTAATGATTTCGCCGAGCCCTTTTTTTAGCGTTTTGATGATGTATCCTGATTGCGGTGCAGTGATGTGATAAAATTGCTGACGAACACTATAATTGCTTAACTGATTTTGCAACTTACTGGTTGAGGCGATAGTTTCCAACTTAGCGGATATAGCAGATTGTTGGTCAGATTGAGATTTAGCCAATTTATTATTATAGTCCCGTTCGATGGAATTTAATTCAATAAACAAATTCATCAACTCGTTGCGCTGATTGAGTAATTTATTCTCTTGTACGGTTACTTTTGCTGCTGTTTGCTGCACTTTCAATTCCTTTTCTTGCATTTCTGTCAGGGTCTTCAATCCTTTATCTTGTAAATCTTTGGTTCGGAACAATTGATTTTTGGCAATCTTCAGATTGGTTCGGTAAGCACCCAAATCAATACTGTCCATGGTTATTTTATTCCGTGCCTGCTGAACTTTATTTTGCGTCTGTTGAATCTTTAAACGCAAAGAAGCCTGTAAAGCAGTATATTGATTTTGTAAAGCTCTCACCTTTTGGTCGTAAGAATCAATGCTTTGCGATTTAGCATCTACTTGTTCAGCAGTTCTTGCAATCAAATCAGGGTCAAAATACTCATTCTTAACCTCCGAAATGAAAATAATCGTATCACCAGCTGCCACAAAGTCGCCTTCACGCACGTACCATTTTTCCAGTTTTCCAGAAATAACGGATTGTATTGCCTGCGGTCGTTGGCCTGGCAATTTAGTCGTGACGTAACCTTTGGCATTGATGTTTTGTGTCCATGGGAGGAACAGAAAAATCAGCAATAATATTAGTAATCCACCAATCAGATAGAGAGACAATCGCTTAACCTTACTTCTTCTGAGTAATTTATAAGCTTGCGAATCTTCCAGATGAATGGAGGTTTGGATACCGTTTTGAGATATATTTAACATGGCTTATTTTTTTGATGGCAACGCAATAGTTTGGGTACTTTTTTCCATCCAATAATCGGAATCACCGACGACGATAACCGTCCAATCTCGACTTTCATCCATGATATAGTCAATAATTCTGCGCTTCTCTTTTGAATTAACAAACTGTAATGGGTCTTCCAAAAGCAGCAATTTAGGTTTGGTTAAAATAATACGCGCAATCTGCAATTTCTGAATAATAGTACGTGGCAATCGTCGTCCACCACTGTCAACAAGAGTTTGGATGCCCTGTGGTTGATAAGCAAAATATTCATTTAAAGACAGTACTTTTAATACTTCCGTAATGCGCCGTTCTGAAACTTCACGACCCATCGTAATGTTCTCTCGAAAAGTTCCTTCAAACAACTGATTGACTGGAAAGGCAACTCCCGTACTTCCATATAAACTCGTTCGTTGATAATTGGCAAACGGAATGTCATTGACGTACAAATCACCATTTTCGATAGTATGAATGCCTGCCATTATCTGCAACAACAAAGATTTCCCACTACCCGAAGGACCCGTAACAATCACTTTCGAACCAGCCGGAATATCAAAAGACAGTTCTTCAATGACTTTTTTACTTTCCCCCTGAAAACCGAACTCAATATCAACTGCTTTGATTGCAAGTGCTTTGCTTTTGTCAATTTTTGCTACACCTTTATTGCAGTCCAATTCTAGGTCTGTCACAAAACCAATTTTTTCTAATGCCGTCAATACATCATATATGGTATCAATGGTGCGCATTACTTTTTCGACGGAGTTGATAATCAAAATGATGATGATTTCGGCCGCTACAAATTGTCCAATGTCCAATTCTTCTTGAAAAACCAAAATACCACCCATGATTAATAGACCCGCTGCCACAAAGACTTTGAAGCCAATAAAAAGTCGAAATTGATTGATTAAAACTTTAAAGTGTTTTTCGCGGGCCGACAAGTAATTGACCACAATATCATCCGTTCGGTTGATGTGAAAATTGACGGGTGCGTTGAGTTTAAAACTTCGGTTGACCCGAGCGATTTCCTCTAACCAATGCGCCAAATTATATTTGTATTTACTTTCTTTCAAACTGGTTTCCAAGCCTTTCGGACCGGTTATTTTGAAAATTAGCCACAAAACTAAAATTAACGAACCTCCTAAAATAACAAAATAAGGACTATAAATAGCCAGTAGAATCAACCCAAAAGTAATCTGGAAAGCTGCGAGGGTAAAATCAATTAATACCTTCGGCAAACCCTTTTGAATGGTCAGCGTATCAAAAAAGCGGTTAACCAATTCAGGAGCATGCGTTTTATCCAGTTGTAAAAAGGTAATCTTTGGAATTCGATAGGCAAATTCAAAGGCAGAACGGGCAAAAATGTCTTGCTGAATATTCTCTACTACTCGCAATTGCAGAACCTGAAGCAGTCCCGTAATGGCAATACCGATTAGAACAAATCCGACTAAAACAACCCAGGAAGAGGTCAACTCTCCCGACTGGATATAATTGATAATCGCTTGAATACCAAGTGGTAAAGTTAAGTTAACAATTCCAATAAAAATAGCATAAGCGTATATTTGCCGCAGCTCAATTTTGTATATTTTTAGTAAATTCCAGAAACGCTGGATAGGCGATGTATTCATATCAAGTTTCGTCCGTTTATCAGTTTTGACTCTAACGTTTAAATGTGTTAATTAGTTTAAAATAAGATTCTTAGCCCAGATTTTCCAGAAGAAGCATATTTTTTTTGCAAAAGTAGTGTGCAAATTATTCTAAATTGTCGTTTTTTTGAAATTAGTTTAATATTTCTAAATGCAAAATGTTATGCCGAGGCTTGCGAATATCAGCGACATCAATGGCGTTTTAAGTCTTCAATCTTTAAATCTATACAGCAACCTCACCAAAAAAGAACGGGAAAGCGGCTTCATTACCACTCCTTTTACAATTTCTCAATTGGAAGAAATTATCAACCTAAACGGCTTGTTTATTGCAGAAGATGCTGACCAAATCATCGCTTATGCTTTCGCAGGTAGCTGGGATTATTTTTCTCAGTGGGCAATTTTTCCATTTATGACTGCTCGCTTTTCTGAGTTGACGTTTAAAGAGTTTGAAATTACGACTATCAATTCTTTTGAATATGGTCCTATTTGTATTGCCAAAGAATATCGTGGACAAGGCGTTTTAAAACTTGTTTTTGAAGAAATGCATCTCAAAATGGTGGAAAAATATCCGTTGAGTATTACCTTTATTAATGCGGTGAATGAACGTTCACGGAAAGCACATGTTGAGAAGTTAGGGTGGAAAATTGTGGATGAATTTGAGTTTAATGGGAAGTGGTATTTGGGATTGGCGTTTGAGATGCGCAACTCGCTTCTTAAAGTTCAAGTAATCTGTTATTAAAATATAAAATTACAGGGTGGACTAAAGTTCACCGTCCTGACAAATAAATCTTATGAAATACAAATGCATCATTTTCGACTGCGACGGCGTTTTGGTTGATTCCGAAACCATTTCTTGCGGTGTTTTAGTCGATATGGCAAACGAAGCTGGTTTGAAAATTAGTCATGAATTTGCGATACGAGAATTTGCGGGAAAGCATTTAGACGCTAATTTTAAGTACATTAATGACCGGGTGAAAAGTGGGTTTCCAACGAACGCAATGCAAGTTTACCGGAAGCGGACTTTTAAATTATTTAAAGAAAATTTGCAACCAATTTCAGGTATTCATGCATTGATTGAGCGCTTAAGTGTGGCGTTTTGCGTAGCATCAAGCGGGCCGGTTGAAAAAATTGTAGCCAACTTGACAACCGTTGGTTTGATTGATAAATTCGAAGAGAAAATCTTTAGTGCGTATACCATTGAAAAGTGGAAACCTGACCCAGCTGTGTTTTTGTGGGCAGCCGAAACGATGGGTTTTTCACCAGAAGAATGTGTCGTAATCGAGGATAGTCCATCGGGTGTGCAAGGCGCAATTGCAGGTGGATTTGATGTGTGGGCGTATGTGGCAAAAGGGCAGGAAAACAAATTTTTAGACTTGGATATTCCTGTTTTTGAGGACATGAATGAATTAGATAATTTGCTAAAAGGAAACTAAATGCAGCGGACTTGCGTTCTACTCCATGATTATTTAAAAGTACAACAATGAATTTTATAAAACTTAGGAAAGAGGTTAAATACCGGACAGCTCGCAGCGGCGGTAGTGGAGGTCAGCACGTTAACAAGGTGGAGACGAAGGTGGAATTGCTATTTGATATTGCCAATTCGGAGGTATTGAATGAGCGAGAAAAGCGACTGGCAAGGGAACGGTTGGAGAAGAAAATCAATAAGAATGGACTGTTTTCTGTCGTCAGTCAGGAGAAGCGGACGCAGATTTTGAATAAAACGCGGGCTTGGAATAAATTTGTGAAACTACTCGAAAAAGCCATTTTGCCTGCCAAGAAACGAAGATACAGACCAATTAAAGCCAACCGAAGAGTACGGTTGGAAAGCAAGCGAAGAAACTCAGAGAAGAAAGCGATGCGTGGGAAAGTCAAGTTTTAAAATCCTTAAAAAAAGGACTTTCTACTAAAATTCTTCATTTTTAATTCTTCACTATTTACTCTTTAAAGTATGCAAGCATCCAGCACTCTCGGCGTTATCATTCTTCTCTTCACCGGAATTTTTACCTACAAAGCATTTACGGATAAAGCATATCTCGAAGACAATATTTTTGACATTGATAAAATACTGATAGACCGAGAGTTCGGACGAATTATCTCCTCTGGATTTCTTCACGCTAACTGGTTTCATTTTGGTTTCAATATGGGCACAATGCTGACCTTCAGCTATCTTCTGGAAAAGTCAATGGGCGCAACGAATTTTCTGCTAATCTACTTCTTATCCCTCATCGGCGGAAGCCTTTTATCCTTGTATATTCATCGAAACCATTCAGATTATCGAGCTTACGGTGCATCGGGTGCAGTGTGTGGATTGTTGTTAGCGTCGGTGGTTTTATTTCCAGAAGCAGTGTTTTCTATTCCGTTTTCGGATGCGTCGATTCCACGTTGGATATTGGCAGTGGCGTTTGTTTTGGCATCTATCTTTGGTATCAAAACCTCGTGGGGAAATATTGGACATGATGCGCACTTAGGTGGTAGCTTGTGCGGTGTTTTTCTGACCTTGATTATCCAGCCAAGTATTTTAAAAACGAATTGGTGGATTGTTTTATTGATTGTGATTCCTTCTATAGCATTTTTGATTTTAATGGTTAAAAAGCCTGAAATTATGATGATTGACAAATATTGGGGTGTTGATTTTAAGCAAAAAAAAGAGGAGCGAAAGTTGAAGAAATCGCAAAGCAATAACTTGCGTCTGGATTATTTATTGGATAAAATTAAGCGAGAAGGCTTAGGGTGTTTGAGTCAAAAGGAACGCGATGCGCTGGAGAGACTGAAGGATGAATTGTAGGGTTAGATGGGAGGAGTCTTCTGCGGTGATGCGAGTGAGGTTCTTTAGGGACAAAAACGGTTTTCATAATACCGTTTTTGTCCTTCAAACTTACCCGCCGCGCCGTTAGGCGTGGCGCAATAGCAAAGCACATTTACATTTTTGGGTGGTTTCAAATTACAGATTAGAATAGAGGCAGTAATTCTAAGTCGTTGCCAACTGGTTTTTCACATACGCAACCAATTCTTCTCTGGAAACCTCTTTCTGAATCCGTTCTCGAAACTCTTTTTTATCAGAAATCTGGTCAGCCAATTGCGTTCCTAGTTTCAAGTTCTTCACAGTCGCTGTTCCTTTCTCCGCTTCATTTTCTCCCATCAAAACAACGATTGGGCAACCTTTATCATCCGCGTATTTCATCTGCTTTTTCATCTTTTTGAAACCTTTGTAGAAACCATAATAAACTTCGGTATCTACGCCCGCTTCTCGCAAATCACGCGCAATTTTCTGGTATTCCCCCACCAAAGAATCATCAAAATAAGCAATCAAAACTGGGCCATCCTGTTTCGCACTTGCTTTTCCTGTCAAAGTCAACAAAGCTGCCAATCGGTCAACGCCAATCGACGCACCCGTACCTGGGACTTTCATATTCAACAAATTCTCCACCAAACCATCATAGCGACCGCCGCCACAAATCGAACCCACGCGTCGCTCTTTCCCTTTTCTATCTTTATAAGTCAATAGCGATTCAACTTCAAAAACTGGCCCTGTATAATAAGCCATTCCACGAATCAACGTTGGGTCAAAAATTACGCGTTTTTCATCAAAATCAAGCGCATTCAAAATGCTATCAATCTTTTTCAATTCCGCAATTCCTTCTTCCGCAATTTCATTACCTTTCAAACTTGTTTCCAGTTGTGCCAAAACTTCCGCACGCGTATTTGCATTTTCAAAGCCTTTCAAATAATCGACAATATCTTGAACCATCGTTTCTGAAAGGCCCAAGCCAGCGATTTCTGCACCAGAAGAATCCGTCCGTCCTGCGCCCAATTCAAGCTTCATCGCATCCCAACCAATCTTATCTAATTTATCAAAAACGCGTAGAATTGCGCCTTCTTGTTCGTCGTCCGTAACGCCTTTGGATTGCAAAAATCCTTTCAAGACTTTTCGGTTGTTAACTTTAACAATATACGTCTCGCGGTCAAGTCCAATCGCCTCCAAAGCATCGCACAAAATCATGCAAACTTCCGCATCTGCGCCTACATCAGCCGTACCAACCGAATCAAAATCCAATTGCCAAAATTCTCGAAAACGTCCTGGTGCCAACTTAACCTCATACCGAAAAACAGGACCAAAAGCATATCGCCGAAATAAAGGCACCCGACCTTCTGCAATCACATTTTTTCGAAAATCTTCCCACATTTTCTCCGCATAATGCCGCGCCAAAGGAGCCGTTAAATCATAGCGCATCGCCACCGGATGGTTTTCCATAATGACTTTACCATCAGCGTCTTGCAGCTTTTTTCCTTTCTTATCTAAAACGGGTTCAATCTCTGGATTTCTAAACGAATAAACCCCTTTATCAACCGTATCTTCGTCCGGCATGTATTTCCCAATCGCGTCCGCATATTCGAACAATGGCGTATCCAATTGCTCAAAACCATACTTTTTATAGACCCCTCGCGCAGCGTCGATGATTTTCCACCGCAATTCATTTCCAGCGGCATCAATATCTCTAAATCCTTTGACAATGCGAGGAATTGTTCCTCTTTCTGGGTTTTCCATATTTCTTTTTTAGGGGTCAGAGGTCAGGAGTCAGAAGTCAGAATTTACAAGCTTTATTGCCTGACTTCTGACTCCTGACCTCCGACTCCTTACCTGTACAAACGAAAAAAGCATTATCCAATATTGAATAATGCTTTCGTTCCCACGACTAGATTCGAACTAGTGACTTCCTGGACCACAACCAGGCGCTCTAACCAACTGAGCTACGCGGGAATAATATGATGATGAATTGAATTCATAATTATGCTTTGTTTCTAAAGCGGCGCAAAAATAGAATTTCTTTTTATTCCCAATAGCTTTTTTGGGAAAAAAGTTCACATAATTTTAATTTGAAAGTGAGTTGGGAGTAGTTTTGAAAATGAATATTTAGATATTTGGATGTTAAGACGTTGATTTTTAGTGATTTAACAGAGCCGTTTCGTTCTTTTTAAAATTTGACTTCTTGAAAAAATATTTTCCACCAATTTTTCATAAAAGTGCATCTTGCTTCAAAATGGATTTAAATAGGAAATTTAGGAAAAGAACAGCTCTTGTATCAAAATCAATTTTGTGAAAAAAATAATGTGCATATTTAGTTTTTTAATAATCGTAAATTTATCGTTTGCTCAAACGGAAATGCCAATTGAGGAAAAGTCAAGAGAAATGATAGTTACGCTGCCACCACGCCACCGCCACCTACGAGAATAAAGGATAAAAACCCATGTGCAGATATGTTTAGACGTCCATATACAATGCCAATGTTTTCGGCTTGCGAAGATGTTGAAAATGTAAATAAACGGTCGGAGTGTTCTAATGGAAAATTGCTAAAATTCATTGAGGAGAATTTAATTTATCCATGTGAATTAGATACTTCGGGTATGGTCGTGTTGCGTTTTGTTGTAGAAAAAGACGGCACATTAACTGATATTAAAGTTGTCAGAAATATAGGCTATGGCTGTGGAGAAGTTGCTTTGGAAATGGTAGAGAAAATGCCGAAATGGAATCCAGGAACTTCGTGTTATGTTCCTGTTCGGAATCAATATAATTTGCCTGTCAAATTCAAGCTTTAACCCCTATTTAACTTTCCTGATGACAGGGACTTATGAGTTTTTATTACCTTTGATTTGTTCAAATAATAAAAACTAATTTTTTTAACTTTAAAACCTATTTTAATGAAAAAAGTAACGCTCTTGTTTAGTCTGATTTTAATGGTTAACTTGTCTTTTGCTCAGGTTGAGGATGTAAAATTTACAGGAGATAAATCAATAGAAGATGAGTCGGATGAAATATTTAAGGTTGTTGATGAAATGCCATTTTTCCCTGGGTGTGAAAGTGAAACAGATAAATTTGAAAAGAAAAAGTGTGCAGATACAAAAATGCTTATTTTTATATACAAAAATGTCAAATATCCAGATATTGCAAAAAAGAAGGAAATTGAAGGTAAGGTCATTGTGAGGTTTTATGTGGAAAGAGACGGGACATTGTCTAATATCGAAATTGCACGAGATATCGGTGGTGGTTGTGGTGAAGCAGCTTTAGATGTTGTTAAAATGATGCCTTCTTGGAATCCAGGGTTACAAAAAGGAAATCCTGTAAGAGTAGAGTACCTTGTTCCTGTAAAGTTCAAACTTTAAAAGCAATTCCAAAAAAAAAAGTGGTTGACTCTCCCGAATCAACCACTTTTTTTATATCAAAAACAACCACAAATTTTCAACAACCCGCCCGTGAGCCGTCCGCCGAAAACCATGGGCCGTCTTACACACCCATCTTATTGAAAGTATCAATTACTGCACGAACGTGTTCCGCAGATTCTTTCAATAACTTCGTTTCATCTTTGTTCAATTGCAATTCGATGATTTCCTCGATTCCGTTTGCACCCAACTTAACAGGTACGCCCAAGAAGATATCCTCCAAACCGTACTCACCGCTCAAGTGTGCACAACATGGGAAAATACGTTGCTCATCACGAACGATAGTCTCGACCATTTGAGCTGCTGCTGCACCTGGCGCATACCAAGCAGAAGTACCCATCAAGCCAACCAATTCTCCACCACCTTTCTTGGTGCGTTCAACGATTGCATCTAAATCTTCTTCGCTAATCAACTCCAAAACTGGAATACCAGAAACGGTCGTGTAGCGAGGCAATGGCACCATTGTATCACCGTGTCCACCCATCAACACCGCTTGGATGTCTTTCGGAGAAACGTTCAAAGCGGTTGCCAAAAATGCACGGTAACGAGCAGTATCTAGGATACCAGCCATACCAAATACACGCGTTGAAGGCAAACCAGAAGCTCGGTAAGCTGCCAAAGTCATGACGTCCAAAGGATTGGAAACGACGATGATAATCGGATTCTTTGAGTGTTCCATGATGCTTTTCGTGACAGACGCAACGATTTTAGCATTGGTAGAAATCAAATCATCGCGAGACATACCCGGACGACGAGGAATACCCGCTGTAATCACAACGATGTCAGAATCTGCAGTATCTGCATAATCTGCCGTTCCTTTCAAGGTCGTACTGTAATAGTCAATAGACGCTTGTTGCCAGCTATCAAGAGCTTTTCCTTTTGCGAAATCGCCTTTCAAATCAAGCAAGACAACTTCTTTTACAACGTCTTTGTGTGCCAATACATTTGCGCAGGTTGCTCCTACATTTCCTGCTCCAACTATGGTTACTTTTGCCATGAATAATGGAATTTTTTTGGTAAAATTTGGTGGACATTTTAAAATAATTAGATACTTTGATATTAGAATTATCTAACCTGTTTTAGAAGCGAATCAAGGGTATTACTTTAAGTAAAGCCTTTAATTTACATCGAAAACTAAATTAGTTAATGTAATATTTCAAAATGTCTATCCTAAAATGTTCACATTTAATTTAATTTAGTTCAGAGAATTAGACCTAATTTTAAAAACAAGCCTAATGACAGAATTTTGAAAAAAAGCATAAATAACGTGTATTTGTCATTATCAACTCTTTTTTTTCAAAACCCTGATTTTCGGGCGCAAATGTAGGGAATTTTTAAAGGAATAACTTGAATAGGTTCTGCAATTGATAAAAGTTGTGTCGGAAACCTGTCGTTTTTTTTCCTAACTTTGCCCAGACGCTCAAAATTTGTTGGGAAACTGACTTTTTGGGGACTAATTTCAATCCGAATAGAACAACCTATATTCCGAATGGGTTTTTAAATATAGACTTATTACCCTTTAAAAATGCTTGTATAATATTTAAATATTTTCAGACGAGTATTTATTAAAGGGTAACAAGTCTAATGATTATCATTCATCATTTGGTGAAGACATTCAATAACGTCTAACTCAAAGTGTTTTTGCAAACGATATTAGAGTGGTTACCCAAACCTATCGTTTTTGAAATCACATCAATTTTAACGTATTTTAGCATGAAAAAAAATATTACGTATTTATTGGCTTTCTTAATGGTCATCGGAATTAGTGATGCAGTGATGGCACAAGCACACAAAAACTGCGGCATGAAAGTCGAAGATCTAGCGGAAGTGAAGAGACAAATGTTAGAGAATCGTCGCGAAATGGCGAATTTCACATCGACTCGAAACGACGTTGTTACTTATGTCCCCATTCGGTGGCATTTGGTGGCGAATGCAGCAGGTGAAGGTCGTGCAGGTGAGCGTCAAGCTTTGGATGCTTTGTGTAATTTGAATACGAATTACGAAGAACAGGAAGTTCAATTTTATATCGAAGAGTTTAATTATATTAACAGCAATACCATTTATAGCAATCCTGATGGCTTTTCAGGTGCGATTAATTTGTCGGCAAATATGACTTATGATGCTGTCAATATTTTTGTAGTTGGACCAGAAGTTGGGGTTGATCCAAGCAATCCTGGAAGTGTCGTTCAGGCGTATTATCAGCCACCTGCGGGTGCAAGCGGCGGTCGAGATTGGATTGTTTGTAATAAACTGTACTTGACGGATGAATACGTATTGACGCATGAAATGGGACACTTTTTAAGTTTGCCACATCCATTCTCTGGTTGGGATTTCACGCCTTGGGATTCAGATTTACATGGCAACCCAGTGATGCTCAATAATGCGCCAGATGGTGGTCAGGTAGAACGCGTGAATGGTAGTAATTGTAGCACAGCAGGCGATGCGATTTGTGATACGCCAGCGGATTACAACTTTGGATTGACGTTTAATTCCAATTGTAACTACACAGGCAACTGTCGTGATGCTAATGATGAGCTTTTAACTCCTTTGGAAGAAAATGTGATGAATTATTTCGGTTGTAACACGCAGTCTTTCACAGCAGGTCAAGAAGTGGAGGTCCAAAATAGTTTGAATAGCAACAATCGAAATTATTGTACGCCAGATTATACGCCAGAAATTGGTGAGATTACGGGTAACTTAGATTTGATTTACCCAAATAATTTGCAGACCACCAACAATTATAACTACGTGAATTTGCAGTGGGAAGCGAAAGATAACGCGACGAGTTATGTGGTAGAAATTGCAGGTGCACAAGTGTTCACAATGGTTACAAATTCTAATAATTTAGAGTTGACGAACTTGGAAGCAGGTTCTACTTACCTATGGAAAGTGACGCCATTTAATGAATCTGGCGGCTGTGCAAATACCTCTTCTCAGCAGATTTTTAAAACTGGAGACAATGCGACTGCAACGACGGATGTGAAAGAAATTTCGGATTGGACCATCGCGCCAAATCCTGTTTCTAATCAAGAAAATATCCGCGTAAGCATCAATGCTTCCGCTAATTTTACGGCTGATTTATTCTTAGTTGATTTGACTGGTAAAATAGTTCAAATGATTAACAATCAAGTATTTACTGCTGGAAATGCGGTGGTTGAAATGCGTGTTGCTGATTTGCCAACGGGTATTTATACTTTGGCGGTTCAGTCTGCCAATGGCGTTTCTAATCAACGGATTGTGGTGACGAAGTAGGTTGCTTTGTTTTGCTTTCGTAATAGCAAATTGCCACAGAAATTTCAAAAAATAAAAATGCTGTTCCGAATTGAATTGGGGCGGCATTTTTTTGTTTAAATTTGTGGGTGGGGCTGAAAACTATATAAAAACCAAAAAATGGCATTAAAATTAGCGACAATCATATTTTTATTAAGTTGTACAATTTGTCATGGACAAATAGATACTACAATGGTACCTTTTGTCTCCTATTGGTCGAAAGGGGATTCTTATGACTTCAAGATTACTAAGATTAAGCAAAAATGGAAAGATGGTGAAATGACAAAAAATGATTCGTCTTCTTATGTTGTAAACTTTGAAGTTATTGATTCCACCGAAACGAATTATAAGATTAAGTGGAGTTACAAAACAAATTTGAGTGATTTTAATGTTCCACCTCAGCTAAAAGATAAGTTTTCTAAGTATGACATAACAGAAGTTATATATGAAACTAGTGAATTAGGAGAATTCATTGGCATTGAAAATTGGGAAGAAATTGCTTTAATGACGAAAGTGATTTTTACAGATTTGATAGATGCACTTTCTGAGGATGAAATAGTTAAGAAGGAGGAACTAAATACCATAATGCAGCCTCTGTTAAAAGTTTATGAATCTAAGGAAGGTATTGAACAATTAATATTTAAAGAATTATATTATTTCTATTTTCCATTTTCCATTTGGTCTTGAATATTCAGTAAAAGAACCAATTTTTTATGAAGATAAATTGCCAAATATGCTTGGAGGAAAGCCTATTCGGGGAGATGCTAAACTGTATTTTGATTCGGGTGATTTTGAGAACTCATTCTGTATTTTGATACAAGAAATGAAACTTAATTCAGAGGATACTAAAGACATCGTCACGGCTCTAATTAAGCAGTTAAAATTAAATGAAAAAAGCGATAAAAACTGCTCAATTTGACATTTAAGATTATAATAGATATGAATATTATTATTACCCTGGAATACCTCTTAAAATAGAAAGTAAAAGAAAGACAATTATTAATATTGATAATGAAAAAAGGGAAATGACAGAAATTACAAGAATAGAATTAATGGAATAAATCATGCTAAAAAAACTTTTCATCCTCCCCATCCGCTTCTACCAAATAGCCATCTCCCCGCTATTAGGGCCAAATTGTCGATTCAAGCCAACCTGCTCGCATTATATGGTTGGCGCAATTCAGGAATGGGGCGTATTTAAAGGTATTTATTTAGGAACAAAGCGCATTTTAAAATGCCATCCTTGGGGACCCACAGGTTTCGACCCCGTACCCAAAAAAGCCGATGAAAACCAATCGAAATAATCTAATCAATCAAGAAAATCGAAATAATCAAACTATGCTGAGAAGACCACGTAGAAATCGTAAATCTGCCGCAGTGAGAGGGCTGGCAACCGAAACTTATTTAACACCGAATCATTTGGTCTATCCCTTATTTTTAGTGGATGGAACGGGAACAAAATCGGAAATTGCTTCCTTACCAGGCAACTATCGAATGTCCTTGGACAATATTTTTCAAGAAATCGAAACTTGTCTGAATCTGGGCATCAATAGCTTCATGATTTTTCCTGCGATACCCGATGCCAACAAAGATAAAACAGCGACTTACAGTTATCATCCTAATAACTTCTATCTAAAAGCTGCCCTTGAAATTAAGGCGCGTTTTCCGCAATGTTGCCTAATTAGCGATGTTGCACTTGATCCATATAATGTGGACGGTCACGACGGGGTAGTGCGCGGTGGAAAGATTGTGAATGATGAAACTTTACCGATTTTAGGGCAGATGGCAGTGGCGCAAGCGCAAGCGGGATTTGACATTTTAGGCCCGTCGGATATGATGGATGGACGGATTGGTGTGATGCGGGAAGCATTGGATAGTCAAGGCTTTACCGATACAGGAATTATGGCTTATACTGCCAAATATGCTAGTGCTTTTTATGGGCCATTTCGGGATGCTTTGGACAGTGCGCCGTCTACCGATGCCAATGTGCCATCCGATAAAAAGACCTACCAAATGAATCCTGCTAACAAGCGAGAAGCCTTGATTGAAGGAGAATTAGATACGCAAGAAGGCGCAGATTTTTTGATGGTTAAACCTGCTTTGAATTACTTGGATGTGATTCACTTGATGAAAGAAAATTTTGAATTGCCAATTGCTGCTTATCACGTTTCGGGGGAGTGTGCGATGCTGATTGCCGCTTGTCAAAATGGTTGGTTGGATTATGAAAAAGCGATGCCGGAGACGCTGTTGAGCATTCATCGAGCGGGGGCGGATGTGGTGATTTCGTACTTTGCGAAGGATTTTGCGCGGATGCGGAAGGAAGGGAAGATTTGAGGGGGATTTAGACATTTAGATGGCTTTTCAATATCTAAATTTCCAAATATATAAACATCCAATTATCATTTTCCTATATTTGCGAAAATTAGCAATTAGATATTTTTGAAATTAAGATACAATGCAAAAAAACTTAAAAAACATCTTTGGAACGCATCATGGTTTAGATGATAAAAGCGTAGATTATTTGACCAAAGCATTGGCAAAAAACAACTTGCCAGGATTTGATTATTTGGAGTTCAAACAATCCTTAATCGCTTTGGCAAAAATGGGCATGGATGAAGCGACCGCCATGAAATCTGCGTTTGCAACCGCTTCAACGGTTGGTTTGACGAAGGATAAATTGATGAAAACGGCGCAGCATTACAAGCAAATTTTAGCGACGGAGAAGACTCAATTCGATGAAGCCTTGGGTAATCAATTGAATAAACGGGTCAATAGCAAGCGGCAGGAAGTCGAAAAGCTGAAAGTGCAAATTGGCAAGTGGAAAGAGCAGGTTTCTAAATTGGAAACACAAATTGCGCAGTCGCAAAATACGATTGACCACGCAGATGAAAACATTCGAGCAGAGATGCAGAAAATTGAATCAACCAAGACCAATTTTGAACAGGCTTATCAAACGATTGAAAATCAGATAGATAAGGATGTGGAAGATGTGGATTTGTATTTGTAGACCGCGTATGGATGGAGGACTACAATCATGGTGATTTTCTAAATCACCATGATTTAAAGGCTATTTTTTTAATGTTCAATTATGAAGTCAAAAAAATCTCAAAAACAGGAAATGCACCCTCAATTTCCAAGCGGCGATTGGGAGGGCTTTTTTACGTATCAAACCAATTCGAATAGTGAAAAAACGGCGATGGCGATTCAGTTGGATTTTGCAAATGGGCAAGTGTCTGGTGGTGGTGCGGATTTGGTTGGCGGCTTTGTTTGGAATGGGATGTATAATACGGAGACAATGCGTTGTAAAATAACGAAATCTTACACGGCACACGATGTTTTATATGATGGGCATGTGGACGAAAATGGGATTTGGGGGACTTGGTTTATTCCGCCGGTTATTCGAGGTGGGTTTCATATTTGGCCGAAGAAGAAAGGAGCGGAAGCGGCTGAGGTTGCGGTGAAAGTGAAGAAGAAGGTAAAAAATAAGAAAAAGAAATTAGTGAAGACTTTGTAAGTTTTTGCCCTACGAGGTGGGTTAAGCCCACCTCATAGGTTTTGTATAAAAGTTTATGGGGTGGGTTCATGCCAATTTTTAATTGGCAGCTAAACTTACGAGGTGGGTTGAACAAACCGTGTATGAAACATTCACTGAAAAGTCAATAAATCACCCCTACACTTAAACAATGTGCAGCAAACGGATGCACCGATACTTTAAAAAACTTAATGGATTATTTTCAACTAAAAACAACTTGCGATACTGAAATAACTGACATTTTAATCGCATTATTTAGCCAGTTTCCGTTCAACACTTTTGAAGAAAATGAGACGGGTTTCTCCGCTTATCTTCCTGAAAAAGAATGGACGGATGAGATTGAAAAAGGGATTATTGGGCTGAAAAACAGTTTTGATTTTCGGGTAGAAAAGAACCATATCCCTTATCAAAATTGGAATGCGATTTGGGAAGCCAATTTTCAACCGATATTGGTACGGGATTTTTGTGGCATTCGCGCCGACTTTCATCCACCGTTGGAAGAAGTGAAACATGAAATTGTCATTAATCCAAAAATGGCATTTGGGACAGGACACCACGAGACGACGTATATGGTGATGAGTTTAATGGAGTCGATGGATTTTCAAGATAAAATGGTATTTGATTACGGTTGTGGAACTGGAATCTTAGCAATTTTAGCGTCCCAATTGGGCGCAAAAACGATTGACGCTGTTGATATTGAGCCGCCTTCTTACGAAAATACCGTTGAAAACGCAGAAATTAATAACATTTCTAATATCGAGCCTTACCTCGGTACATTGATAGATATTGAAAATAGCGATTATGATATTATTTTGGCGAACATCAACCGAAATGTAATTTTAGATAGCCTTTCTTCGTTATTTGAGAAGTTAAAAAATGGTGGCACGTTGGTCGTCTCTGGTTTTTTGAAAGCAGATGAAGATTTATTGAAGGATTCGGCTAAGGATGCAGGGTTTTCGATAGGCGAGGGGATGGAGCGAAATAATTGGATTTGTTTGCAATTAAAGAAGTAAGTAACGGTCAAATAATAAATCCGCCAACTAACAACGTTTATTTTGGTCTTTTTCTCCACTTCGGTCGAAATGACAAAAGATGTTTATTTTTTAAATAGGAATTATCTCTACATAATGACTGTTTCAAAAGTGGAAAATAAGAACAAAAGAAATACTTGGTAGTTGGCGGAGTTATTTTTTACCGTTACTTAGTAACGGTAAAAAATTAGTTCCGTAACGACGGCTGTGCAACGATTTTTTAAATTATTTAGAAGAAAAAATCCCGGCGCATTATGGTACATCTTATTTAATTCTTTTTACCAATACCGTGTAAAGTAAATTTCATTGCATTTTTACAAGGAGATTTTAAGGGGTAAAAACGGTTTGTAAAACCGTTTTTACCCCTTAACAAGCACACCCGCATTGCCTCTGGCAATGCGCACTGTATTTTTTGAAGCTTGAAAATCTTACGATTCTCTCGCTTCTTAAACTTTAAATAAATTTACTTTACAGCGTACTAAAGAGGTTGTGTTTAAGTTTTAAGGTGTTTGTGTCTTTCCATTTTGCGACACCTAAACACCTTAAAACTTAAACACCTAAATACGTTTTCCAACACACCGACATACTAAAATTATTATGAAGTATTTTTCTACGATTCTTTTCCTATTATTTATTGGTATTTCAACGACTCAAGCCCAACGTTTGGAAAAATTTTCAGATAACAGTGGCGGTTATATGAAGGAGTTGAATGAATTGATGACAGCGAGTAAGCGGGATGTGATGAAAGACATTTTTGAGCGTTTTGAAAAGCTGTATAAAGCAGGTTATTTCAATGCAGAAGAAATGGAAGCTATCATCAAAGTGGGCAATGGGATGTTGAATCAGCGGATGACGGCGAGTCCTTATTTTAGTGAATATTTGGAAGGCTTGATGACGGTGAAAAATACAGAATTTGGAGAGCAGCGGTTTCGGGAGTGGCATTCTATTTTGGAACAAATATTGGCGGGTATTGAAAATCGGCGGTTGAAACCTTTTGATGAATTTTTAGGATTTAGTAAGTCGTTTTTTGAAAAAAATGCACTGCGTTATTCTAAATTCGGCGTTAGTTGGTACATTGTTGGGAAACAGGCTAAGATGGAATATCGAGACAATCAACCCATTATTATTGTAGAAAATTTTGACCTAATGGGACAGCGTGGGAAAGATTCGATACTGATTAATAAAACGTCAGGAATTTATTATCCGACGGAGGAAG
>JBLHWU010000114.1:0-20934 GCA_047629355.1 Saprospiraceae bacterium
GTTAAAAGTACTCGAACCTCTTTTGCAAATTACCTTAAAAAAAATGGGTGTCAACCCTGCTCGTAATGCTGATGAATTAACCAAAATGTTTCGTTCACGTCAAGATGAAAACAACACGAAAATTGACAAGCCTAAAGCTCGCACGATGAGTGCTGACGGGACTGACCGAACTATTGGACGAAGTACAGACTATGAAATTCAAAAGCTTTACTATTCGGGTAAGCACCATCAACATGGAGTAAAAAATACCATAATTGCTGATGAATATCAGTTCGTTCATTTTGTAGGTTGCACCTTTCGAGGAGCGCGACACGACAAAGCGATTGCCGATGAGGAAATAGCTGATTTCACAGACGAATGTTACAGAGATATTTGGCTTGCAAAAGACTCAGGTTATCAAGGTTTTCAACCAGCAGGAGTTCATTTACTTGAACATTTAAAGCAACAAAAAATAACCCGCTAAATCAATTTCAAAAAGACTTCAATCATTGGGTTTCTCGTGTTCGTATTACCGTAGAAAATACCATTGGTTCTATCAAAAGATGTCGATTAGTGAAAGAAAAATGGCGCGGCAAAATTCTTGAACGGATTGACCGTTGCATGGAAATTGCTGCTGGTTTACACAATTTGCATATCGTTACACGAAAAACGACCTATGAAAAGGCTGAAAAACGCATTGATGAACTGCTATTTTTTTAGCCTTATTCATAAAGTCTATTCAAAGTATTTTTTAGGGGGTTTAGAAATTTCTAAATCCCTTTATTCTCAATGGAATAAAATTACGAAAAAAATGAAACTTAAAAGTGTAGTCGGTTTCGTATAAAAAATAAAAATTTTGGCGTTCAGGTTTTTTATTTTCTGAACGCCAAAAAAATATTGTTAAGCCCATAATGGGGTAGGGTACATACCGCTTTCAGTCATTTGTGTAAAGGCAGTTTGTACCGTCGGTGCATCTTCCCGATACGTTACGCCGTGCCATTTTCCATCATTTGCTAAAACTTTTGCCGCCACTTTTTCATCATGAATTAGGTCATTAATCGCGTAAGGAATGTAAAATTCTGCCTTCGGTTTATCTGAATTATTTTCTACAAATGTTTTAAACATCTGCTTCAATTCTCCGAAAACGGAATGATGTAATCCCCAAAAATTCATCGAAACCAATGCCTTTGGATTTAACATAACTGATTTGTCGTTTTCATCCAACGCTTCGATATTGTCGGCTTTCCAGCAAATTTTGGTGTGTTCGCGTGCGCCCGTTAAATTATGAGCGTCGTCCATATCACAAATTCCGCGCGAAACCGTTCCGTTGTCCGAAAGCGTATTGTTCAATTCATATCCAACCATTGAATATTGAGATGCAGAACAATCATTTTTCAAAAAGTTAGCCATGATTTTAAAACCTGGTAAACCGTAATAATCGTCGGCATTAATCACTGCAAACGGCTCATTAATTACATCAGCTGCTACTAAAACGGCGTGACCTGTTCCCCAAGGTTTCACTCTTTCTGGCATTTTGTCAATGCCTTCAATTGGTGCATCAACGGATTGAAAAGCGTAGGCTACTTCAATTTTACCTTCTAATTTCGCATCAAATTTTGCCCGAAAAGCTTCTTCAAAATCCTTGCGAATAACAAAAACTACTTTGTCAAATCCAGCTTTAATGGCATCATAAATAGAGTAGTCAATAATTGCTTCACCCGCTGGACCAACTGGGTCCATCTGCTTCAATCCACCGTAACGGCTGCCCATTCCGGCAGCTAATATTAATAAAGTCATATGATTATTTCGATTTTTTGATTAATTCGATTGTCTCGATTTTTTAATATCGGTAAAGATAAATAAGTAAGTCAATCATTCAAATTACAAACGAGACTTTAATACATTTCCGCACTTTCAATTGAATTAATCGAAACGATTAAAATAATCGAGTCAATCAATAATCTCCAAAGGCAAAGTTTGGTTTCCGCAGCGTCCAGCGTCCCCGCGTAAAATCAGGAATTGGCATCGGTTGGCTACCCAGCGCAATTGACTGTTCGGACAAGGGTGTAATCGACAACCAAGTCGCCGCATCATAGACATCAAAAGGGGGCGAAATATTGCGTTTGGCGGATTCCACAAAGGAATTGATTAAGAAAAAATCCATGCCACCGTGTCCTGCACCAATTGCTTTTTGCTCGTATTTTTGCCAAAGCGGATGGTCGTATTTTTTAAAATAAGCCTCTGTTGATTCCCAGCGGTGAGGTTCCGTTATGCCTTCGATATGTAGTGATTTATTGACCGCCATCCAAAGTCCTTTCGAGCCTTGCACGCGAAAACCGAGCGAATATGGGCGGGGCAAATTGGTGTCGTGGTGAATAACGATGGTTTCTCCATTATTTGTCTTGAGCATTGTGGTTACTTTATCTCCGAGTTTGAAATCAATTTTGGCATTCGGATGATTCGCGCCACCTTTGGGATGGTTCACAATATAATTGTGTAATCCGCGAGCTTTGGAAGCGATGGAAGTCAAATAAACCAAGCGATTTCCTCGATTGATATTCACATATTGTGAGATAGGACCGATGCCATGCGTCGGGTACAAATCACCGTTTCGATGGATAGAATGATTGGTGCGCCACTTCGCTTCGCTGAATCCTTTTTCACCGAACTCAACGCCAGAATTATAAGCCGTTTGTCCATCATTAAATTTTACGCCCCGCAAATCATGTTGATATCCACATTCCAGATGAATCATTTCCCCGAACAAATTTTCGCGCACCATATTTAAAACCGCCATCACATCCCGTCGATAGCAAACGTTTTCCAAGAAAAATAAATGCGCTCCAGTTTCCTCCTGTACGTTCACCAATTGCCAACATTCATCCACTGAAAATGCGCCACAAACTTCCATACCGACATACTTTCCTGCACGCATTGCCGCGATTGCCATTTCAGAATGCCATCGCCAAGGAGTTGCAATGAGTACGGCATCCAAGTCTTCTTTTTCAAGCATTTGCAAATAGTCACGTTCGCCATTTTCATAAAAAGTAGGCTCGGGTTTACTCTTTTCTTTAAAAATTTTACGCGTTCGTTCAATCATTCTTTCGTCAATCTCTGCGACCGCTACAACTTCACAATCTTCTCGATTCAATGCCAATTCAATATGCCCCTGACCCCGAAAACCTGAACCAATAATGCCGATATTTATTTTTGATTTTAATGGCGTTTTGGGAGTGAGCGTTGCTGCTTTTACCGCTGTGGTTGGGACGGCGAGACCTGCGCTAGCGAGTGCTGTAGTTTGGAGAAATTTTCTGCGGTTGAATGACTTGTTCATATAAGTTGGTTTTTAAATTAACTATTGCTTCGATTTGTCATTTGAAAAGGGAGCGTGCAATTTACAAAATTGCGTCACGTTTTTTGCTACTATTTTTTTCTGCAATTTAAAAACCATGCTGTTACTTTGTTAGTTTTTATCTATACGAAAAATAAATATTGAGATTTCTAAATAAAATACATTAAATTCGTCATTCTAAACCCAACTTTCTAACCCAAAAAACAACCCCCCAAATGATAAACTGGCAAGAATACCCTTTCACCAAACTACTCTTTCCTTTCGTGACAGGCATCGCCTTAGCGATTTACTTTGAGACTGGTAATCTCTTTCTATTAGGTGGCATTTTTATTGTCTTGACGATTGTCGCGCTGATTTTATTTCGCATTCGCGGTAATGTGAAAGTCAATTATGCCTTTTCAGTGATTGTCCTAATTGCCTTTTTGATACTTGGTTATACGTGGACTTTACTTCGCAATGAATTGGTACATCCAGCTCATTTTCAACAGCATTTGACTGAAGAAATTCAGCCCATTTTAGGCGTCATTGCTGATATGCCCGTCAAAAAAGGGAAACGAATTAAGTTTGTTTTAAAGTTGAAAGAGATACGATTGGCAGATAATTCAGTGGCTGCAAATGGAAATATCCTGCTGTATGTGCCTATAGATTCTTTGTCTAAAAAACTGGCGTATGGAGACCAAATTGGTGTTGCAGGTATTCCCCGGTCCATTTCGCCGCCCACCAATCCGTATGCTTTTGATTATCAATCGTACTTGCATTTTAAAAATATCCATCATCAACTTTTTGTAAAGGAAGGGCATTGGAGAATTTTAGGTAAAAACGAAGGCAATCCTATTTTAAAAACGGCTTTTCAACTACGAAAAAACTTCATTGAAACACTGCGTAAATATTTAAAAAATGATAACCAATTCTCCGTCGGTTCGGCTTTGATTTTGGGATATAAAGATGAAATTACGGATGAAATTCGGACGGCTTATGCAGGTACGGGCGCAATGCACGTTTTGGCAGTTTCGGGTTTGCATGTCGGCTTAGTTTTTCTCATTTTAAATACGTTGCTGAAGGTTTTCAATTCCAATAAAATAGGTTGGCGAGTACTGCGAGTGACGTTGTTACTCTCAGGAATATGGGCATTTGCCATTTTAACGGGTGCATCACCGTCCGTTCTTCGAGCTGGCACGATGTTTACTTTTGTAACGATTGGGATAAGTCTAAAACAGCCGACGAATATTTACAATACACTAGCGGGGTCAGCGGTTTTTTTGTTGGCTTATGAACCACTTTTGCTCATGAATGTCGGTTTTCAAATGTCGTATTTAGCGGTCATTGGTATTGTTTATTTTCAACCGAAAATTGCGGAGAGGTGGCTCATTAAAAATCGAATTGGTAATTATTTGTGGCAATTGGTAGCAGTTTCTTTCGCAGCGCAGTTAATGACTTTGCCACTGAGTTTATATTATTTTCATCAATTTCCATGCTATTTTTGGTTATCGGGGTTAATCGTTGTTCCGGCGGCGGGCGTGATTTTATCGGCAGGGATTTTACTCTTTATATTTGAAGCGATTTCACCAATCTTGGGCGTACCGTTTGGCTGGTTTTTAGATGCGTTGATTGCTGTAGTAAACTGGTGTATTTTTTTAATTGAGCAGTTTCCATTTAGCGTTATTCGTGGAATCTGGGTTAGCGGATTTCTTGCTTTCCTGCTGTATTTGATTATTTTTTCACTGATCGGTTTATTTAATACTTACCGCTGGAAATGGATAATGGTTGGTAGTGGAATTTTTGCTTTTGCTAGCCTAATTTCTGCTTTTAGAGGTTTTCAAAAAATAGGTAATCAGCAAATTATCGTTTATGACGTTTATAAAAATTCGCTAATTGATTTTGTAAATGGGCGTGATTGTTACACTTTACAGAATGAAGATATTTCCGAAAAAACGGTCAGTTTCGCTGCTCAAAACAACCGCTGGGAAATGGGCATTGAGCATTTTGAAATGGTAAATTTTTCAGAAGATAGCTTACACATTTTTAATAATTGGCGATTTAAAGAAGGACGTATTCAGTTTTTTAATCAGGATTTTGCGATTATTGACCGCTCGCTTGTGGATGATTTTTTAAGTATAAAAATAACGGTGACGCATCTGTTAATTAGAAATACGCCTTATTTGAAAATGGGTGATTTGCTGGAAGTTTTTAATTTCAAAACCATCATTTTTGACGGTTCTAATAAGAGTTATCAAGTTAAAAAATGGCAAAAGGAATGCGATGAATTGGGTTTGAAACCTTGGTACACTGCCGAGGATGGCGCGTTTATTTTAAATATTGAATAAAATATTTAAAATAAAAAAACACACCCCACGACTCAAAGGACGCAGGGTGTTTTTATTATTTTTAAATATCTAAATGAATAGATATTGCTCTAGTCATTTTACGCCATCACTTCTCTGTCAAATACACCAATTTCCTTACAAATTCGGTGCATTTTTTCTACTGCTTCGTCAATATGCGCTTTTGTATGCGTTGCCATCAAAGAGAACCGCAATAACGAATCTTCTGGTGGTACAGCTGGTGAAATCACTGGATTGACAAACACGCCTTCGTCCTGTAACATCTTTGTCAGAATGAATGTTTTCTCCACATCTCGGATATAAATTGGAATAATCGGCGTTGTCGAATTACCTGTTTCAAAGCCAAGTTCTTTCAATAACTTATGCGTGTAATTTGTATTCTCCCACAATTTGTCAATAATGATTGAATCTTGGTTCATCAAATCCAAGGCCGCAATCACACTCGCTGCATTTGCAGGTGCAATACTCGCGCTGAAAATTAATGACCGTGCATTGTGTTTCAAATAATTGATATGCTCAAAATCGCCCGCGACAAAACCACCGATAGATGCCAGTGACTTACTGAACGTTCCCATAATCATATCTACTTCGTCAGTGAGTCCGTAATGGTCTGCTGTTCCGCGACCTTTTGAACCCATAACGCCTAAAGAGTGTGCATCATCCAAGAAGATATTTGCACCGTACTTTCGGGCTAAGCGCACAATTTCTGGCAAGTTTGCAACGTCACCTTCCATACTGAAAACGCCGTCCACAGCAATCAATTTTATCGCATTGGTATGTTCTTGCAATCGCTGCAAGACCTTCTCCAGCGATTCCATATCATTGTGCTTGAACTTCCGAACCGTTGCCATCGACATCCGCGAGCCATCCACAATTGACGCATGATTGTATTCATCATTAATAATGAAATCATGGCGACCAACGACAGAAGATAGCACGCCTAAATTGACTTGCATCCCTGTACTGAAGACAATCGCTTCTTCTTTACCGACAAACTTTGCCAGCTTTTCTTCCAGTTCCAAGTGGATGTCTAAAGTCCCGTTCAAAAAACGAGAACCAGCACAGCCTGAGCCGTATTTTTGGATAGCCTTGATGGAAGCTTCCTTTAATTTTGGATGATTGGTGAGTCCTAAATAACTATTAGACCCGAACATCAATACACGTTTGCCACCAATGGTTACGACTGCATCTTGGTCAGATTCAATCGCCCGAAAATAGGGATATACGCCACGTGCCCGCGCTTCCTGCGGTGCAGTATATTTCGCCAACTTTTGTTTAAGTAGGTTCATTTTAATTGTATTTCTATGCGAATAAATATTAGATGTTATTGGTTAATTGGTGTTAAAAAAATGAATTATCTGTTTATTTCTGTATATCGTATTTCTAAAATCTGTATATCTGTAAAATTCTTTTTATTATTTTGGTTCTTTCAAAGGATTTAATGTGATGTAACTTTAAGAAATCAACTTCACATATCGTTCTAAAAACCGTTGCACCTTCCCACTCTTCATCAATATTTCAAAAGTAATAATCGCCAATACCGCACATGAAAACCCTAAAAATACATCAATAATATAATGATGTCGGCTATAAACGGCGGCAAACCAAATTCCCAAAGTGATGATTAAAAATGCTGTACTTGCCAATTTCAACCGCTTCTTCCACCCAAAATATAGGGTAATCACTGGAAACGCAGAATGCAACGATGGCACAGCAGCAAAGACATTTGCATTCTTGGCGTACATACTATGAAACACTTTTATTCCAAAAAACTCATCAAAGTTAGATAACGCTGCCTCATTGCCTGGAATATTGAAGTTTTTTTCAAAACCATGTAATTCTACATACCAGGGTGCAGCTGCGGGATAAAGATAATAAACCGTTATCCCAAAGACGTTCACTAAGAAAAAGCTAAAAGAAAATTTCAATAACAATTTTTTATCATTGAAAAATAACCAAAGCGCATATGCCAGCGGAACGGGAATCCAACACAAATAAAATAAGCCCGAAATCACATCTAAAAACCAATGCTCATGTCGAGCAAAATATTCATTAGGTGTCAATAATTGTCCTGCTTCTTGGATGCCAAACCACGCTTTTTCAAGGTCGTAAATGTCTTTAATATGCACTTCATTAAACAAGTAGTTTGGATAAATTCGTGTCGAGTCATAAAGTAACCAATACGCAAAAAAGAACAGCAAAGACAACACAATGCCTCGTGTAGTCGGACTCCACATATACCCAATCAAACCCACAGTTGCCATCCCAATATGGTCAGCCCGCATTCCAATAAAAAAATAAGCCCACAGCAAATAAGCTATCGTTAAGCTAACTGCAATCAGCGCATCTTTTTTAGATAATTTTTCAAAAGGCTTGAATGCCATTTAGTTCGCTTTTCGTTTTAAATTACCCTCGTACTTGCTCACCTTTAGTAACCGAAGAAGTACTCGCTGCTTTATTGTGTTTAAAATCTGATCGCAACATAATATCCCACATTTTCGAACTCACTCCAAATCCAGATTCTGGGTCTTTGAAATGGTGCTTTAAATGATGCGCTTTTAATTGATTCCAATATTTACCTTCAAAATTAGCATGATGCAATGCATAATGCATCATATCATAACACACATATCCAAGTACCAATCCGATAAAAAATGGCGCAACTAATTGAGCACCTAATATGATTTTAAACAGAAAGTAAAAACCAAGTGCTAAAGGAATACTCATCGCAGGCGGCATTACCAAACGATTTGAATCATTCGGATAATCATGATGGACACCATGAAAAGTGAAATGTACCCATTCCATAAATTTGCCATGCGGCGTAAAATGGAAAACGTATCGGTGCATTACATATTCCGTTATCGTCCAAACAAAAAGTCCTACAAGAAACAATCCTGCGCCGTTCGCCAAAGTCACCTCTGGAAATAAAACCGACTGATAAATAAAATACGCAATGACTGGTATATAAATTATCAGTGGCAATGACCAATGTACTTTAGTGAACATTTCCAAAAAGTCACTTTTGAACATCCGCACACTTTCATCCTTGTTTGAAACGTATAACTTTTTCATGATTATTATTTGATGTTGCTATTTCGCTCGGTGTGTAGCCTTTAGGCTACGCTGTACTCGCAGAGTCTTAAGGCTAGAAACCAAACGGGTAGCGACAGCTTTTAATTTTTCCGTACCCTTGAGTACAAACTATAATCTTTATCAAAAATAAAGGTAAACATCAGCTTCGTCCAAGAAGGATGATATTCTAAATTGTCGTAAAATTCAGGTGCGATTCTTTTCAATTCAGGTAACTTATTCCAAGGAATTGACGGAAAATCATGGTGTTCATTATGATAACCAATATTCAAAGCCAATTTATTCAATGGACCATAATAGCTATAAGTCTCCTGATTTGCATTCAAGGTATAATGCTCTTGAATCCAACGTGCGCCTAATGGGTGCAAGCCCAACGCAAAAATCATGGAGAAAAATAGGTAAAATAATGCATTAAATCCGAAGAAATAATAAATCGCAAAATCTGTCGCGATGATGAATGCGATATTTACAAACATCCACGGTTTCCAAGTCGTTATGGCCTTGATACGTTCCGTTCGGAAGATTTGAAAAAATGGAAACAATAGCATCCATAAGGCTTTTCTCCACCAAACATTGCCAATCAATTTTGCTTCCCAGTGGGTTGCCAAATCCGTGTCGTTTTCGTAATCGCCGAGGTGAGAATGGTGTCGCATGTGGTAAGTCGAAAAGCCCATTGCGCCAGGTACGACGTTAGGAATATCAGACAAAATCACGCAAATTCTGTTCAATAATCGACTCTTGAAAATCATATTATGCGTTGCGTCGTGAATCACGACATACAAACTATGATTTGGAAATGCCCCGATAACGTAGGCGACAATCAATGCTAACCACCAATAGTTTTCAAAGCCTAAACCGCCCAACCAAGCCGCAATTGCCAACTGAACGCCGACAAACCCAGCAAGATAAGCAAAAGTCCACGGGTTGCGACCAATCAACTCTGCCACTTCAGGGTGTTTGTCTAAAATCTCTTTACAACGCACTTGGTGTGAGTGCGCGCCTGTCCTAAGGTGAAAATCTTGTGTCTCCATAATCTTATTGAATATTCTCTATTCTAAAAAATGATTGTCTTGTTTATAGTATTTAAAAATCGTTCTTAATTTTTAGAAAAATGCAATTAAGAAACTTTTATGAATTGTAATAATGTTTTTTTAACCTAAAAATTAACGGATTAAGCAGTTTGAAATATACTTAATTGTTAAAAAATCGTTCGTGTACTGCTTGTCCAGTACTCAAATCTTTGCCATACAAATCAACATGTTGCACATCAGGCATCATTCCTGATTCATCTGCATAAACATAAATATTAGACAACTGACATTCTTTTCCATTAATTTGCATCGTTGCCGTCCATTGTCCATTTATTTTTTTCAAATTGACTTTTCTCGCCTTATAAGCAATCAGTTTTATCGAAAATTCGTCTTTGTTTTTACCAGAATTGGCACTATAACCAAACGCGAAAGTTTCTTGTGCCCAAGATAATTCTTCCCGCAATCCATTTCGATTTCCTGTATAACGTTTCCAATAAACATCCAAAGGTTCTCCGGAATTAACCATTCCATTTTCACTTAAATTCAAATCATAGGCAATTGTATTTGAATTCATGTTCCTTTGTAAATAGAATAATTGCTTTTTTG
The DNA here is from genome assembly GCA_047629355.1 of Saprospiraceae bacterium. GTDB lineage: Bacteria > Bacteroidota > Bacteroidia > Chitinophagales > Saprospiraceae > CAYUNA01. The sequence goes on from JBLHWU010000114.1 coordinate 10,404, forward strand.
TTTTTGAAGGTCGCGGAAAATAATCAGGCCAATTCTCTCTATCTTTCCAATCTTGACCAAAAACCACCGCGGCACTAAACAATATAAAGCCCATTGTCAAAAAAAATCTGCTCATGTCTTTTATGTTACAAGACAGAAGTCAAACCATTTTGTTGCCAAAGGTTTGATGCCTATTGAACAATCTCTTCCTTTTGACTTTTGACTTCTTGTCTTTCCTTTTCTTCCAATAATTTTTTACTGTGGCGAAGTCTTTTTATCGCCGTTTGATTTGCCAAAATGGCCAATACAAACAATGGCAATGTAAAAATGGTTATCGTTTCAAATAAAGAAATTGGTAGCCAATCGACAGTTATTTTAAAATCACCACCCACTGTGTTTGAAAAAATACCACATAGTACTGCCGATACCCCAATTATAACTACGCGTTCTGGTCGCTGCATAATGCCTACCGACGCATCAACGCCCAATCCTTCCGCCCGCGCTCGTGTATAGCTCACCATTACCGACCCAATCATCGCCACAAATGCTGCTAAGGAACTCAAAAAATAATCATGCGACACCAAGTAAAAACAGATGCCTAAAAACATAATCATCTCGCTATATCTATCCAGCACCGAGTCGTATAATGCACCAAAGTCCGTACTCATATTCCCGACTCTCGCTAAACGGCCATCAATCATATCGAACAAGCCGGCTAATAAAATCACCGCACCCGCATACCCAATATAAGAGTGGTCTGTACGCGAACCATTTTCCGCACCGTAGACAAAAATACCCATGGCCGCAAAGTTGATAACCAACCCGATTGTAGTGATGGTATTCGGCTTCACCTTTGCCCGCACCAAGGCCTCGATGAAAGGATTGATGACTTTGTAAACTAAGGGTTGACCGTATTTTTTAAGCATGATTTGTCTTGAGTGTTCTGTTTTGCCAAGTCCTCGGTGCATGTAAATCACGTCAGGACAAGGTCGCAAAAATACGAAATTTGTTGGTACTTTCTTAGTCTCTTAGAAAGTTGGTCTTTAGTCTTTAGATAGCTTTAACGGTATTGAAGAAGTCTTGACTTTGTTTTTACAAATAGTCAAATTTAATCGCTCTTTCGAACGCATCCTTTTCCAAGGGGCACTTATCAAAGATTAACCTACTAAAGACCGTTTAAAACTTCACACTCACTTTCACCCGCACACCTAGTCCTCTTACACCAAACAATTCTGGTACATCTGGATTATCCAAATAATTCAAACGCTGTACAAAATCGACGCGCCCAAATTTGAAAATATTATACAAACCAGCACTCGCTTCCATATACGGTTTTTGGTCCAGCAAATAAGTAATCGGCTCTCCCGTATCTTCCTTTTGAATAAATTGAATCAACTCTGGATTTTTATTTGGATTGTTTTTATCATCCAAACCACCATAAATTGCTTTGAAACTGATGACTTCCCGCAATTTCAATCGCTTAATCAATGGAATTTTATTCAAAAAGAAGCCTTCAAAGAAATGCTCCATAATCACCGATGCCCACTTATCATTCGCAAATTCCATGAAATTCATCATGTTGTATGCGCCCGTTCGATAAATGTAAGATTGATTTGCTCGTGGAAATTTCAAGAAGAAATACGGTAATTTATCTGCAAAAATTCGCCCTGCTTCCGCTTCAATTCTCATATTTCCAAAAATGGATAAATAGAATCTTTTAAACGCATGCAACTGCACTTTTTGATAAGAATAATCGCCACCTAATCCATCAATTCCAAAAGCGTAATTCAGCGTGATGACTGGATATTTATTGAAAATCGGCGTTCGATAATTTCGACCTTGAATAAATTGTTCGTTAGGCGCAAATCGAATCTCTCCGTTGAATTCACTACTATATAAATATTTTTGAGGCGCAACGTCTTCTAACGTTTTGAAATTCAAGCTTCCCAATGCTTCTTGTCTAATATGGTCGAAGCCAGCTTTAAAAGACAGATTATTTTTAAATTCTAATCCATATTCCACGCTATATCTATCCAAAAACAACATTCGGTCATTTACTCCCCGCTTGAACGATAGCAAGAAATTATCCTCCTGTACAAATCGTAATTGCGACCCTACAAACTTCGTATCGTGCTGGTAGGACAATCGAATATAATGATGCGGATTACTCCTAAAATCTTCCTGAAACGAATACCTCAACGCCCCCGCATATTTCCATCGTTCATCTTCAAACCCATACGCCCCGTAACCTTCCAGTTGTAGTTTTTTATTAAAATTCAAATTGGTCTGTCCACCAAATCGCAAGCGCAAGCCTTCTACTGGATTAAAGCTATAAAACGCCGCAATCGGTCCAATATCAACAGGACCAACTGGCTGATAACCAGAAAAAAGCAAAGCCAAAACGTTGGTAATTCGCTTAAAAGCAGGCACTTTTTGAAGCGTATCAATCATTTGATAAACGCCGAGTTCTTTGTCAGATAGTTCTTCCAAGCGCGCTTCACTCCAGAATTCATCACTTCTTTTAAAGACATCTTTGGAATCAACGACTTTTTCTGAGCCATCATATCTGTCGTTATTGCGCTTGACATTCGCCAAGTGATTTTCGTATAAAACCGACCGATTGGCAATCATTCCCAGTCCTTTTCCCGTTTTTAATGGAGAAAAATCAACCGTTATCACATCTTTCTCTAAAATCCAAACATCTCCTTCTTGTCTGAATTCTTGCGTCATTTGCAAGTCATTGACAAAATTTAAATTGATGCCTTTTGGTACAGTCAAATCTGCTCGAACAACCGCATAAGTTGAATCGTTCTTAACATATAAACTTCCGTTGAAAACAGGTTCAGTATTATTTTTCTTAGTCGTAAAATCTAATCGAATGACATCGTGCCCATTCATTTCCATGGTATCAATAATGTAATATCGGTAAGCAGCCTTCGCAATTGCTCCTGCTAAAGGACTTGGAAAAGGTTTGTCAAAGACTAAGATTTGATTTTCATAAATATCAATATCTCGATATAAGACATCCGTTATTACATTAAAAGCGTCATCACTTACCAGGCCTTCAATATTGGTAATTTTAATTCCTTCTCGAAATTCTTTTTCTGCCGCTGGGTTTTTTCGATAATAAACTTTGGACGCTGCTTCTCGGATATAAATAGGTAAGGCTGTTTTTCCTGTAAAATCTGAAGTGTCCGCGTAATCAAAAATAAACCTAAAAGGCTTAAATGCTTTTCTATTTCTAAATTTTTTGGAAATATTATTTAAATCAAACTGCACCTTTTCATACTTATCGTATTCGAAATAATCATACTTTTTAGGACGATTATTGGGTGCGGCATCAATTACTTTTTCAAATAGTTGTACTGCGGGGCCATCTCCATCATAATCTATTTCCTTCGCGGTTACTATTGCCGTTACTGTCTCATTCACTGTTTCTGCTAACGCAAAATTCACCCGCTGATTCTTATCATCTGGATTAATTATGATGAATTGGTCTTCATAACCCAAATAAGATGCTCCCAAAGTTTCTGTTCCCCATTCTGTCGTTAATTCATATTTTCCGTCCAAATCCGTGTCCGTTCCAATGTTAGTGTCTTTAAAAAAGATGCTAACAAATGCCAACGGTTCATTCGTCGCGGCATCCACTACTGTCCCCTTCACTGTTATCTTCTTCTGCCCAAAAGCAGTCGAACCAACCAGTAAAAAAGCAAATAAAAATAGGAATTGGGTTTTATTTAAAAAAGTCATAATTTGTTTTTACAAAAGCGTATATGTGTAGAATTCAACTGAAAATAAATGAATTGAATTAAATGACAAAAGAAAATTCAATTTGTCCTTTCAAATACAAATCTAAACCTTGATAGTTTTATCATCAAAGCCCTTTTCGACATTTTTTTAAATAGAAAATAATGCGCAAAAGTACAACGGAATTTTAAAATTCAAATTTTCGACTTAAATTTGAGTCGTTAGTAGTTATTTTCAAAAAAATATCGTTGATTTTCGTATTTAAAACAACTGCTTTCAAGCGAATGCACAACACCATTAATTTTATACAGTGTTTATGCATCTACCCCCTAAAGTGAATTGCGTTTTTATTCAAAAAAAAATACGCGAAACTTTTTTTCCATTCATCAGAGATTTTAGCAGTTGTTTTTTCATAAATTGGCTGCCACAAAACAACAATTTTATGCAAAGAATTATCCTCCTTTTCACACTATTGATTTGCGCAAACATCGCCCACTCTCAAACGCAAGTCGCAGCTGGTCCTGATTAACAACTTATTAATCAGCAAATTTAGTCTCCATTTGTAACCGCTTATAATAATTTGGATGCTGCTGCTTTCATACTAATGATGTCATTCGTGTTATCTGCGACCGCCAGGAAATGATGTCTGGTGCAGAATATGCACGCGCGATGGAATTGAATGCCAACTGGAACAAAGAAAATGAGGTGACGCGTAAAATTGAGTTTTCTTTTATTGAACGAATTGCCAAAGATGATACCGCTTTTGAAGTTGGCTATTATAAAGTAACCAATGTCTGTAGTGGATAAACGCGTACCTTTTACGGTATATTCACTATTGTGATGAAAAAGAAAAATGGTGTTTGGGAGATATTGATGGATTCTGATATTCCTAATAAAAATACGGTAGGGGAGTCGGGTTTTCAGTCGCGGGTTCCGTTGAAGAAGACAAATTAAAAGAGGTCAGAAGTCAGACCGCTTTGCTGTCAGAGGTCAGACGCCTTCTAGTTAAAATATAATTTCTGATAATGAAATGGTTTGATTTTTCGCTTCTAAAAAGATTAAAAGCCGCTACGACTTCGTAACGGCTTTTCCTTTTCGACAGCCTGACGTTTTAAAAATTGACAGCTAATAAAAAGCGGTGTTTTTCATAAATTTATTATCACTTGCACGGTTGAAAGATAAAATTGTCAATTTAAAAAAGGGTTGTCAAAAAAGTTATTTTTCATCGCCATATTCCGTTGGTTCAGCTTCGGAAATCACCATCGGATATTGGTCTCTAATTTGTTCTTGCGCTGATTTTTTTAGTTTTTTGTAGAACTTTCCAAACTGCACTTCAGCTGCTGTATCGCGCAATTCATTGTAAGCACGAATCACTTCATTATATATCAAAAGGTACGTTTCGTAAGCGGTTCCTCTGTCATTTTGTAAAGAAATTACCGCATCTTTTGGGCGATTAGGACGATTGTCTAACTTTTACGGATTGGTGATAAATAACTTCATCATTTCCCGCAACTGCTCAATTTTCAACGGTTCGTTTTTGGCTAATAGTTGATTTTGTGCATTCACCTTAACGGTAAAAACGCGGTCTTGTGACAATGGCGTTTCAATTTTTTCATTCGTCTAGCTCGGCAGTTTTGCCAAAATGCCTTTATCGACTTCAATCGTCATCGTAACCAGAAAAAAGATAAGTAGCAGAAACGCAATATCTGCCATTGATCCCGCATTGACTTCGGAGGTTAGGCGTCGAGAATTTTTATTTAGCATGGTAATTTTTATTTAGAAGCCAGTCGTCAGAACACTTTGTTGTCAGAGTTCAGAGGGTTCAAATTTTGAGAATGAATTTTCTGAGTTCTTATTTGTAATAAATTCTTCGACGATTGATAGTGAAAAGGATTCAATAAGTTGAGCGATTATGCTTGTCCTTTTTTCTTTTTAAAAAATAAAAAATAAGTCCGTAACGAAGGCTCTGTACTAATTTTTTGAACTTTTTTACAAGAAAAAATTACTGCGCATTCTGGCTCAACTGATTAAATCTCTTTCACTCAACGTAGATGTTTTAAAATGAGAAAATGGTGTGTGCCGTTTTTTTTATTTGAAAAAACTAGCCAATTGTATTTTTACTTCCTCTAAATTGCTATATTTCATAACGTGATAATACGCGTTGCCGCCAATCATTGCGGACAATCGTTTGCCTTTGGTTTCGCGATACAAACAGACTACTTTTTTACCTAATGCTTCTGCTATTCCTAATTCATAACCTACGCCTAAAGACGGCGTTGTGACCTCAGCCACGATGATTTCGGAGGAACGCAGCCATTCCATATCGCGCTCGTAGATGTAGGTATCGGATGGTCCAGTTTCGCCAGATGCGGTGAGTTTGGCATCGCCGACGTGTTCAGTTAAGACTGTTCCGTATTGTTTTAAATGGTCGATTATTTTTAAATATAGAGCTTGGTCGTTGCGGCCGCCTCGAATGGAACCGGCGAAGTAGATGTTTTTATTTTGCATGATTTTTTATTTGGATAGTGGATTTTAGCTGACCTTGTGATTACTGGTGTGGACTAAAGCCCAATGTCTTAAAAAAATAGCTACTTGGTTTGCAAGTAGCTATTTTTAAGTGATTTTTATTTTGAAAATACTAAGCTTTTTTTTGACCTTTCATATAAAAATAAAGTCCGCCAAAAAGCACAATTAATATCATTGGAAAGATGGCTAAATTACCTAAGGTTGCTTGTCCCGCAGCTAATTCGACTGCATTCAAATCTGCTAGGGTCGCTTTTGCTGTTTCCAATTGACTGCCTATTTCTGAACCATCGCCGTCGGCTAATTTAGCCGTCAAATCTTTAACTGTCATCTGTGCTTCGCCTAAGGACTCTTTGAACTTTTTCAACATATTCATAGCGTTGTTACCATTGATACCCAATTTATCAATACGATGTTGGTCTAACCATTGCCCAATCACTGGATTCCAAATTGTCATGGCAAACATTCCTGCACCGCCAACTAATGACATACCTAATGCACCTGTTTTTGGAATATTTTCAGCGGTGAAACCAATCATCGTTGGCCAGAAATAACAGATACCAACTGCAAACAAAAAGGCTGCTAAATAAACCATTCCGCCAGTCGAAATACTCAACATATAGATACCAACCGTAGTCACAATCGCCGAAGTCCAGAGTACGCCCGAAGGATTTAGACGGTGTATCAAACCTCCCGCAAAGTAGCGTCCCGCAGCCATTACGCCCGTTACTAATGCCAAAATAAGCATTGGATTCGCCCCCGCTTTTCCAAGGATTCTATCGACCCATTGTGTCGTTCCAAATTCAGACGTTGCTGTTAGTGTCATACAAATCAAGATAAAGAAAAACAATGGATTGAACAGCCCTTTGATATTTTTACCCGTATCGGTTTCAATGTGTTCGATTTTTGGAAACTTACTTGTGAAAACAAAATAGCCATAAATCAATGTCGGAATAATCATCACTGCAATCTGATATTGCCAATTTATGCCTTCCATCGTAAAAGCCACCAAGGAACCAATCACGATTCCGCCAGGAAACCAGACATGAAATTTATTCAGCATCGTCGTTTTATTATCGTGGTACATGTCGGCAATTAGTGGATTACAAGCTGCTTCTACACAGCCGTTTGCGAAGCCAATAAAGAAGGTAGAAACTAATAATCCGATAAATCCTCCCGCCGTTATTGTCAGTATTAATCCTAATAAATGACAGAAAAAAGCTGCATACATCATTAACTTTGGACCGACTTGATTGTAAAGCAATCCACCGATGATCATGGCGATAGGAAAGCCCAAAAACGCCATGCTATTGACCCATCCCAATTCCGTTTCTGTTAACGTAAACGTTTCTGAGAGTTCGGTGAGAATACCTGCCCGAATTGCGAAAGTCATCGCCGTAACAATGAGGGCGATGCAACTCGCGTTGAAAAGTTTGGATTGGTTGATGTTTTGCATAAAAAATATGTTTTGATGTGAAAAAAGGTTTGGCTGAAGAAGGATTTAAAAAAGTACTCTACTTTACCATTTCGATGGAAATAGAGAGACACAAGTATCGCAATATTTATTTGAAAATTAATTTTAATTCGCTATAAAATTTCAGAAAATCATTCTTTTTGTTGAGAGTCTATCAAAATCGTCACTGGACCGTCATTCAATAAATGCACTTTCATATCTGCCCCGAACTCACCTGTTTCGACTTTTTTACGGGACATCATACTTAGGGTTTTGACAAAATTTTCATACATTGGAATGGAAACATCTGGTTTAGCTGCTCGCAAATAAGATGGTCGATTCCCTTTTTTAGTACTGGCAAAAAGCGTAAATTGACTGACCACCAATAGCTCACCGCCAACATCCTGTACCGACAAATTCATTAGGCCTTTGTCATCATCAAAAATACGCAAACCGATGATTTTTTTGCACAACCAACTAATGTCTTTCTGGGTATCAATGGGTTCAATACCTAATAAAATTAGAAGTCCGTGCTCAATTTCTCCCGTGATTTTCTGGTTGACGGTGACGGAAGCTTCTGAAACTCTTTGAATAACAACACGCATAGAATAAGAGATGTTTGGATTAGGGAATTGGTAATAAATAAAGTACCCATTATGACGAAGAAATTTTTTCATTTAAGGAATCTAAAAAAAAAGTGAGCATAACTGGTTATTTTAGTCTTTTCTAGGTTTCTTAAATGGAAAAAGAACAAGTGTAATGGCTCAAGTTATTGAATACGTTTCCCTTATTAATCCAATTGTTCGTAAAGCGTCAAATTTAAAACGAAATTCTTCATTCCTCCCAATTTTCCATGAATTTTACAATGAATTTGCATTTTACTTTTCAAACTTTCCTACCTTTGCAACTCAAACATTAAAATAACGTGAATTTGGTTATTAAAAGCCATATTCAAAAAAATATTTACATCATGGCAGGTATTCAAAAAGCGGGTAAAAAAGGGTATTTCCTCATGGGCTTTATTATTTTCGTAATTCTTTTCATTAGTTTATTGATTTACGTTTATCGATACAATATGACGATGGTATTTTAAGAACGGCGTATGACGGGATTTTACTTGAAATCTTTAATTTATTGCTGTTTTAAAATAAAAAAACGCTGACAAAGTAAATTTGTCAGCGTTTTTTGTTTTTAATGTTATAATGGACGAAGTAAGCGTTGTTTTCAAAAGTAACGCTTGACGTTAGATGCTACTTTTCTTCTCCTCCACCTACCAAATAATCTTGATAATCTTTCAATTTCGTCCATTTCCAATCAGATGCCATTTGTGCTTGCATTGGCCAAGTTGACGGGTCATGAATGCGGTATTTGTTACCACCTTTGATTAAAATTTCTTTCAAATGCTTCACGTCTGTTTTCGCCAAATCATTCCAATTGGAAATTCCTGCATTTTTCAATAATTTTTCTAATTTAGGTCCGATTCCTTCGATAATTTTCAAATCATCTATATTCTCTGGATAGATGGATCTTTTCAAATCATCATCTCTCTTAACATCCAACAATTGTGTTGCTTGCCCTACCCAATTATCGCGCTCGATTCGTCCTGGAAAAAATTCAATTCCTGCGGTGACTTGCTCAGCTAATTCCTTGTCAAACTGGCTGATTTGCCTATAGGTGAAAATTCCTAAGCCATTCAATTTTTGTTCGATGAAATTGCCAACACCCTTTATAATGGTCAAGTCGTCTTTATCTTCTCGCTTGGCTGCTTCGATTTTGTGTCCGAGGGCATCTTTAACGGCAATTTTAGCTGCTTCAGCTAGATCAGACTTGCTTTTACCACCGCCTACAGATTCTTCCGCAGTCGCTGTTTCCGCTTCGTCGTCGCCGATGCTTCGGCTACCATCGTCCATATCAACCGCTGCGAAAGGCAAAACTTCTCTACTGGATTTCACATCTTCTAATTCTTTGTGGAGCGCAGCGTTGTCATCCATTATCTTTTGAATCTTGCTTTCCAAATCGGCTAAAGGAGCGCTATTGGTCGCATTATTTTTAACGTTTTCCAAGGCTGCTTGTAATGCCGTATTATCTTGAGAAATCGCTTCAATTCGAAGGTTTAAATCTTCGAAAGAGGTCTCTCCACCTGTGGTTGATTTCACATTATCCAACGCTTGACGAAGCGTATTATTTTCACCAGAATAAGTCTCTAACTTTGTTTCCAAGGCTGCTAATCGGTTGACGGTTGCGTTGTACGAACTCTGCATTTCCATCAATTGATTCATGGACTCACCTTCCTGTTCTGCGTTAGTTGACAACTGATTATTTCGCGTTTTTAAACCTAAAATCTGGTTGTTCAACGCTTCAATATTATTAGCATAAGTATGCGTCAATTCGGTCAATTCGTTGTTCTCATCCATTAACGTCGCGATTTCGATATTCATATTTTCTTTCTCTCGTTCGATATTTCTAACCAACATTGTCGCTTCCTCAGCCTCTCGTTCTGCACGAATAAGGTCTGCTTGCTTCAAATCAATTTGCTCTTGCAATCGCTCGTGTTCAACTTGTAAATCTGCGTAATTCTTTTTCAAACGGTCTAATTCTCGACGGTATTGACGTGCGCGACCACCGTACCCGAGGGCAGCAATTAAGAAGCCTAATAGAAAAAAAGCAAAAATGAAAACTAAAAAAGCAATGCTGTCAGTGCTGTCTATCGCTGCGAAAATTTTCTCCAAAAACTCCATAGTATGTAAAATTATTTAATTGGTTTAAAAAAGTATGAATGACTTAATGAGGTTTAACCGATGGTCTAATCACACTTCAGAAATTTGCAAA
>JBLHWU010000115.1:0-20873 GCA_047629355.1 Saprospiraceae bacterium
GGTTTTTTCTAACTAATTTAACAACAACAACAACAACAACAACATTTTTTAATTTTTAAATTTATTTAAAATGACACATCAATCAGAAGAACAGCAAATGGAATTTTACACACGGCAACTGAGAATGCCTGCTTTTCGTAAAAATTACAGTGAATTTGCCACACAAGCTGCCGCAGAAAGTTGGACACATGAGCAGTACCTACTCCAGCTTTTTGAATTAGAATTTGAAGAACGAAAAGAACGAAGAAAGCAGCAACGATTGCAAAGAGCTGGCTTTCCGGCAAAGAAATATCTTCAAGATTTAGTCAAAGAAGAGCTGCCCATAGATGCACAAAAAAGACTCCCCATTATCCAACGGCTCGATTTTATCAAGCAGCCCAGAAATATTGTCCTGACTGGTAATCCTGGTACTGGAAAAACACATTTGGCTATCGCCTTGGGTATCAAAGCCTGTTTGGAGGATTACACCGTCTTTTTTACCACCGTGCATGCTTTAGTCACCAAAATTAGGGAAGCCAAAAGTGAAAAAACGTTACGACAACTCGAATCTCGGTTTGAAAAATACGACCTCGTTATCTGCGATGAATTTGGCTATGTATCTTTTGATAAGCAAGCCGCTGAAATGCTGTTCACCCATTTATCTATTCGCGCAGGACAAAAAGCCACCATTATCACCACTAATCTTGCTTTTGACCAATGGAATGATATTTTTGGTGACCAAGTCCTCACCGCAGCTATGGTCGATAGATTAACTCACAAGGCATTCCTCATTAATATGAATGGTTTGTCTTACAGAGTCAAAGAATCCAAAAAAATGGCAAATGACTAATTTTTTTTACTTTTACATCCTATTCTAAACGGCCCACTTTTCGACTGCCGGGCGGCCCAGTTTTCGACTGCTAGTTACACAGTTTGACGTTTTAAGAGCTTGAAGAAAAACTTTTGAAGCCAAGTATCAGCTTATTATCAAATCTTCGCTTAAAATCCTATTATGTAAGCTGATTGTTTTCGTGGGCAAATTCTCCCCTTTGGCTTTCAATGACCCCAACATCACTTTTGAAACCTGTACAACTAATACTACGGAAGCCCATAATCAGCAATTTAATCTATTTCCTAACCCTAAATTTTGTACCATGTCCGAATACCAACAATACCACTTCAAAGCAATAGACCGCCCCCTCACTCACAAAGAACAGGAAAAAATCAGTTCTTGGTCAAGTCGAGCAAACGTCAATTCAACTTCCGCAAAGTTTCAATACAACTACGGCGATTTTCCCGAGACTGAAGAAAAAGTGGTCGAAAAATACTTCGATGCTTTGTTCTATTTCTCTAATTTGGGGACTTATAGATTGATGTTTCGATTTCCATTAGAAGCGATTGATTCAGAGAAAATTGCAGTGTTTGAAAGAGAAGCCGAAACGGGCTTTACCACGCACCTGCAATTACTGAAAAAGAAAAACTGCTGGTTGTTAGATTTTTATTGGTCAGATGATGGAGAGGACGATAGGTGGATGGAAGAGGATTTTAGTTTAGGAGGATTGATTTCAATTAGAGAACAAATAATGCGAGATGATTATCGGGCATTGTACCTTTTTTGGATAAAATTGGCAACTTATGCGCATCTATATGATGTGGAAGAATACGAAGATGAGCTGGAAGATGAAGAAAGTCAGCATCCAATAGTTCCTCCAAATTTGGGTAAATTGAATAGCACCTTGCGAAATTTTGTTGATTTTTTCGATATTGATGAAGACCTCATTAAAGCAGCAGCCTCTTTTGGTAAAATTAATCAATCACAAAAAATTGACTATGCAAAACTGATTAAACAATTGCCAGAAAAGGAACGAATGGATTTTTTGGTTCGACTGGCAAAAGGAGAAACCAATTTAGAGGTGGCTTTTAATCGTCGCTTAAAATATTTTTTAACAAAAGATGATGAGGGTACTAATGAAAATAGACCTTCTCCTTTGAAGTTGGTTCAAAAAAGTGAAGGGATTCTTTGATTGATGAAACGTCAAAACTCTTTCTTATATTTGAGTTCAATTTTAATAAAATCTACAAACTCATGGCAAAACCACAAATGGGCTGGGTCTATTCTCCAACGCCCACCGACGCTCAAAAACGCAGCATTACTGAGCAAAATCAACCACTTATTGAGGAGTTGAAACAAAAATTACAGCCCATTCCAGAGCCTCAGAAGTTCAATCACTGTATTGACATATTTAGCAAATGGCGAGGAAATTATTTCTATATAATGCAAAAATATAAAGTGGGAGAAGTTGGCATTAAACCACATTTTGACATCGGTTTGGCAAGGTTAGAATTTTATGGTGAAAATTGCTTCAACTTAGCTTATTTCAGACATACGGGCAAATGGGAACCGCTTTTTATGTATGAAGAAATCACGTTTGAAGAAGCGAAAAAAGCAATTTTAGAGGATGGCATGTTTCAGGTTTTTTAACTTCACACAATAAGAACATTATCAGAGTCCCCGGTTCGAATGGTACAAATACAAATAAGTAATTTTTGCTGCTTCCACCTGATAAATCTCCTCCACCTTGCAATTCTCCACAATTTTCCATACATTTGCCATAGCAACTATTACTACAACAATTAAATCTAAAAATATGTCAACATCAACCGCACCGTTTTCAAAGATTCACGAAGCAGCCGCCGATTTTATGCCAATAAATGGCACGGATTATTTGGAATTTTACGTCAGTAATGCCAAGCAAGCAGCCCATTTTTACAAATCTGTCATGGGTTTTCAATCCTTGGCTTATGCAGGCTTGGAAACGGGTAATCGAGAATTGGAATCTTATGTCGTTGTACAAGATAAAATCCGCTTGATTCTCACTTCTCCTTTACGCAGCGGCACGGAGGTGGGCAAGCATATCGATAGGCACGGTGATGGTGTGAAGGTAACGGCTTTGTGGGTTGACGATGCGACTTATGCTTATGAAGAGGCGATGAAGCGTGGTGCGACACACTATATGTCACCAACGACAGAGGAAGATGCAGGTGGGAAAGTGGTACGTTCTGGGATTTATTCTTATGGGGAAGTTGTGCATATTTTTGTGGAACGAAAAGATTATAAGGGAACATTTTTACCTGGTTTTAAAGCTTGGAATCACCATTACGAAACGGAATCTGTCGGTTTGAAATTCGTTGACCACATGGTTGGAAATGTCGCTTTGGGACGTATGAATCACTGGGTTGATTTTTATGAAAAGGTATTGGGTTTTACTCAAATTATGTCTTTTGATGACAACGATATTTCTACTGAATTTACGGCATTGATGTCAAAAGTAATGAGTAGTGGCAATGGTCGAATTAAATTTCCAATTAATGAACCTGCACCGGGTTTGAAAAAATCGCAGGTGGATGAATATTTGGAATTTTATGAAGGGGAAGGTGTACAGCACATTGCGTTAGCGACAGATGATATCATTGAAACAGTGACTCAATTGCGTGATCGAGGAATGGAGTTTTTGAAAGTACCTGACACTTATTATGATGTGTTACTTGACCGTGTGGGCGAAATTGACGAGGATGTTGCACCGTTACGGGAGTTGGGAATTTTGGTGGATAGAGATGAGGAAGGATATTTATTGCAGATTTTCACGAAAACGGTACAGGCACGACCAACGATGTTTTTTGAAATTATTCAACGAAAAGGCGCGACTTCTTTTGGAAAAGGGAATTTCAAGGCTTTGTTTGAAGCATTGGAGCGCGAGCAAGAGTTGCGAGGAACGTTGTAATTAGAAGACGTGAGTTTTCAAAACGTTTAAAACATGAAAAGGTCAGCATTCTATGGATGTTGACCTTTTTTTTATGAAAATTAAAGGCGTTACTTGAAGTAACACCCTTAATTAAGTTTTCAATCAACAAAAAAAGCTAATTTTGCGCTTCAAATTAAAGAAAATGATAACTTTTGAAGACTTAAATTTAACGAAACCATTATACAACGCACTAGCTGATTTGGAGTTTGTCAACCCGACACCCATTCAGACGGCAGTGTTTACAACCATTGCGGCAGGTCGCGATGTGGTGGGGATTGCACAGACGGGAACCGGGAAGACCTTTGCATTTTTATTACCGATTTTAAAAAATCTGAAATTTAGCAAAGACAATCATCCAAGGGTTTTAATCCTTGTCCCTACGCGAGAATTGGTGGTTCAGACAGTAGCTGAGGTTGAAAAACTGACCAAATACATGACCGTTCGCGTGGCGGGTGTGTATGGTGGTACGAATATCAATACCCAGAAAAAAGCAGTGGCGGAAGGCTTGGACATCATTGTCGGGACACCTGGGCGAACGATGGATTTGTGCTTTTCTGGCGCACTGAAATTAAAATTTGTCCGCCAATTGGTGATTGATGAAGTCGATGAAATGATGAACTTGGGTTTTCGGACGCAGCTAACCAATATCTTTGATTTATTGGCGAAGAAGCGGCAAAACTTACTGTTTTCGGCAACTATGAATCCAGAAGTTGGAAAGCTGATTGAGACGTTTTTTGACCATCCAGAAGAAATTTTGATTGTGCCACATGGTACGCCTTTGGAACAGATTGACCAGAAAGCGTATGAGGTACCGAATTTCTTTACGAAAGCTAATTTGCTCGTCAAATTATTGCAGGAGGATGAGTCGATGGCAAAAGTGCTCGTTTTTATTGGTACAAAAAAATTGGCTGACCGCTTGCATGAAATTGTTTCTCCAAAATTTCCAGAATTGATTGGCGTAATTCATTCCAATAAATCACAGAATTATCGGTTGCGGCAAGTCGAAGAATTTCATGACGGGACGCTACAAGCTTTAATTGCGACGGACATTATTGCACGGGGTTTGGACATCAAGGAAGTGACGCACGTTATCAATTTTGATTTTCCAGAATTTCCGATTAACTACATTCACCGCATTGGTCGGACAGGTCGTGCGGATAAAATTGGGTCGGCGATTTCTTTTATCGCGGAATGGGAACAAGAGTGGAAAACGGAGGCAGAAGAGTTGATGAAAATGGAAGTTCCAATGTTGGAAATGCCCGAAGATATAGAGATTTCAGATACCTTGATTCCAGAAGAGCGACCACAATCGCTGGGTGATAAGCATTATTTTAAAGCGGCGACGTTGAAAGGTTCGCAAGGTGCATTTCAAGAAAAATCGCGTAAAAATCAGAAGGTAAATCGAGCACAGGAGAAGCGGAACGCTCGGAAATTGCAGAAACGGAGTGCAAAACGAAAGAAGAAAGGTTAAAGGAATGAGCAGTGAACAATTAACAATGAGCGATTTTAAAATAATTGTTCATTACTAATTGTTCATTGCTAATTGTCCTATTCTCTTCCAGCTTTTTTTGCCTTTTTTTCAGCTCTTTTTTCTTTTAAAGTTTTCGTTGCTTCTTTTTTGACGGTTTTCTTCGCGTCTTTAGATTTTGCCATGATAATGGTTTTAAAATTTATAATAATTAGACTTATCCTTATGAATAAGTCTGCCGGCAAAGATAGGAAAATTTAAACGATGTATATTTTAAACACCATAGATAGACTTGGGCAGGCGCATCAATTTAACGTCACGGTTGAAGAAAACCAGATTGAAGGCGCAAACTCATGGGAGTATCTTGTTTTTAAAATTCACAAATATGAGCATTTTTACATCAATTTAATTGAAGTAAATCCTGAACGTATTTTGATTTTATACATCGGTAACAACGAGCATCCTTCCGTGTCGGGGAAGCGGATTATGGACTTCATGATTCCCATTTTAAGTGAACGACATCAGACAAATATTGTGTCTTCTTCTAATCTTGAAGGATTGAAAATTTCGAATTGGGAAGGTAGAGAAGAGGGAGCGACGGTGATTTGGGATAGGTTGGCGGAACGGTTTGAGCAGGTGACTTATTTGGAAGAAGAGGATAGGTATATTTATAAAAAAGTTGACTAAATATAGGGTAAAAAAATGTCAATTGTCTTAGTAGAAGAGCATAAAAAAACCGTGGGGCACTATGCAGCCTCTTTCATTTGGTCTTCCTTGATTTTTAGATTAGGGTACCATTTTTTGAAACAATCTACCAATTCGCCATTGAGAACTTTGGTGCGAGCTTGCAACATTAAATGAGCTTATTTTTTAGTCCATTGCATTTGTTGCTTTTTACAAAACCGTCTAGTCACTACTTCATTGATGGTTGATTCTGCAAAGCTAGTCGTATAAATTTCTCCGTTTCGTTGCCGTTCTCCACAATTGGTCAGATAACTTTGATTATTTTTAATATAAATTACAAAGTCTTCTGCATGTTTCTTAGATTTACCTTGTCACATTTTGAATATGGTTGACTACCCACTTTGTTAGGTAGTGGGTAATACACGAAATATATCAAACTTCATATATTTGTTTAAGAGTTGAATATAGACTATCAAGAAATACACCCAAGGAACGATAAAGCGCTTCGATTTTGATTATGTAACAATACCATTGTATAAATGAGTAATTAGGCAAAAATTACTATTCATTAAATAATGTCATTTAGTTTTTAGTTTCAACTGAATTATTTATGCTTACACAAGTCTTAAGAAAGACAGGACTCGCACTGCCCAATCAATAAAAGTTCTGCATAATCAACTTTATAATTTGTAATTGATGGGATTGATACATCAATAGACAAACACGTTGTTTTGCCACAATCTCGACATTGAAAATGGGGGTGTGAATCTATGTGATTAGCGGGCGAACAATCTTGACACTTGGCATACCATTTGAGCCCGTCTTTTCCTATAAAAGAGTGTAGATTACCGTCATCCTCCAATCGTTCCAGAATTCGGTACACCGTAGTTTTATTCATTTCTTTGTGAAGCCGTTTGACCAATTGTACAATAGAAATAGCCTCCTTAGTTGACGCAAATATACTAAGCAGTGTCTTAACTGATTTTGTCTTTCTGATAATTCCCATAATGCAAAATTAATGCAAATAAGTTGCAATAAAGAATATTCTTCCTATATTTGCAACTGGAGTGCATTAAAATGCAAATATGTGGTTCAATTTCAAATGCATCCAATTTATATTGAGAGAATCTTGGAAGCTGTTTTAAAACAATAAAAAAATGAAAATCTTCAATGTATTTTTTTTAGCCTTCGCTACCTTCATATTAAGCTGTGTAGGTGCGAATCACGCTGATAATCCGCTGATGCAAAAAGCCTATGCTATACATCAGGAATCTTCCAAGATTGAGCAAGAAATTGCGCCGAAATTGGAAGAGTTGATTCAGCTAAAAAATAGTAAAAACACGGTCGGTACAAGACTGACAGAAACGGAAATTAACCGCATCGAAAAGATTGAAGCAATGGAACATAGCCTAAAATCTTGGCAGAAAAATCTTCCTGACGTTCCTGAGTTTGAACAAGAACATCAGGCGCACGACGGCCCTTGCAATCACAGTCCAAAGTTAGAACTATTACCTGAAGATTGGGTGAAGGTTCAGCAAGAATTTAAAGACAGTATCTTGATGATTAAAGAACGAATAGAGGGAGTTTTGAAGTGAAAAAACAAAATAACTGTCGGAATTCGTCTAACGCAAGTTAGCGTATTGCTTAATAAAATCTAAATAATAGCGTCAATTCGAGGACTAGGGCGTTTACTCAAAATCATACTGAAAATATTTAATTTTACTACTTAATGAAAAAATTACCTGCCATATTATTACTTACATTGGTGCTATTACCAGTCATTTGGAATGGGGTAAGCTTTTTTCATTTTATCGTCGAACACACCCATACTTTTTGTGGAAATGATGCTGACCATGAGCATTCATCGACTCATGATTGTTTAAATATTTACCACTTAACCGAATATCAAGACCACGAACAAATACTTGTTAAGACTGAATTTTTTGAATTAAAACAATACATCACTAATTATCCAACTTTAAATATTCCTATCTTATTATCTACTTCATCAGCAGTCAAATTTGAATCATCTTTCCTTTACGGCAAAATTCTCACCGACGGTATTTTCCGTCCTCCTATCGCCTAACTTCTTACTCAATTGCTATTTTGTACCAATGTTCAAATTGGTAACAAGCGCGCGGGATTGTAATCTTTAAGCTAACAATCACTACATCACGATGTTTCGTTTTTCGTCACTATCGGGAGTAGATTGGCATACATTGACTCATTTGCTATTGAGTAATTAAAAGAATGGCTAAATGAATTGCATTGTTAAATCGCTCACAATGAATAAGTAGGTTTTCCTATTAAATTTAACTGTAATGATTTAGTCCTGTAACTATTCAACAATTATTTTACAAGTAAAAAAAATCACATGCAGAATGCTCGATTTTTTGATTCATCCAATCAAGGGTTCTATGCTGGGCTTATCAATAACATTTATGACTATTGGTATCAGCAATACAAAATAATGATACCAGATGACTTTGGTATCACTAACCTATTTAAAAAAGATAATTTTTTTTTTAGAAAAGAAGAAGTATTAGCAGTTCAAAATGAATGGGGTGCAGGGGTAGTTAAAATTGGTACGCTTAAAGACGACAGGGTTTCTTGTGAAGCTTTTACCAATGCATTTTTGGATAAATTATATGCTTTCGAGGCAGGCCCTGTTTTGTTTAAACCGACAAAATGCGCCGTCGAACAATTTAGACCTACCAAAGCCGAAGCAGCCTCCTATTTCATTGCGCGCGATGACCGTGCTTGTGAGGAAGACCAAGGATTCGCTATTGCGCCATGGACGAAGGTGAGATTCGAAAATTTTGACTTCATTTTAGAGGAAAATCGTGCCATTGCAATGGGTAATTACTATTTCACCGCAGAAAATGGCAATGAGGAAAAAGTGGAATTCACTTTTGGTTATCAATTAATTGGCGGCGAATTGAAAATTAATTTGCATCATTCTTCTTTTCCCTACAATCCAAATCCATCAGCATAATGAAAAAGTGTTTGTATTTTATTTGTCCAACTGATTTTCTTGAAACCGTTATTAATGGAGCATTCAATCAAGAAAATTATTATCTCAGTTCACTTGGGAACTCGATTACTTTTGATAATCAGATATTAAAGGAAACAAAAAAATTGATTCGCGAAAAGAATATTGACGAACTCATTTTCGTGCTGTCAAACGAGAATCGCATTGTATTGGACGCATTAAGAAATCAACATTTCTCAATGATAAGAGGGTTAAATAAATTTTATAAACAAGTTGTCTGGCAACAGGAACAAATAGAAAGGTCATGGCAAACAAGGAACCCCCAATTGCTCACTTTTTCTTATCACCTAAATAATAAGATAAGGGAGTTGAAACATGGGTTAAAAGATTTGACTAAAGACCAAATTAAAATAAGTGGTAAAATTTATAACAACCGAAAACACGTTTTTAGTAAAATATATCCCGATTCAATTTGTATGGACGACTCTAATCTTAATTGAGAAGCTGTTTTAAAACAGCTTCTGAGGATAATTTCACATTCTTTCAGAGTTTGCAAGCCGATAGTGGCGTGTAAATCTCTTTTTGAAGAATAAAATAAGGACAAAATGAATAGAAATTTGAAAGTCTTTTGCGCTGCAATTCTGATTGCCAGCCTGTTCACACAAGACGAAATCTGTAAACACCTGGGTTTTGGACAAGCGAGTTTCCATAATGAGGTAAAAGAACTTAAATCAGAAAGCGAACCAGTCAAAACATCTGGTGCTCACGAAGACGATTACTACACAGATGAAACAATTTATCGTTGGGACGAACAGCTATTGGATTGGGTAGAGTCTGAAAAAAAGAAGGCGTTTCAAGCTAAATTAGTCAAGCATACGACTACCAATCCGTCTTTATCAACTCTAATTGAGGTAGAATGGAAATCATTGATGGATATTGAATATAAGATGCGATACTTCAAGGAATTGAGCACAGAAATGTATGCTCCTATTTTTAATAAGGCGGTGAGACAACTTCACAAAAATGAGATTACTATCGGCGGTTATGTGATTCCTTTAGACCAAGAAGGAAAGTTGATGGCCTTGTCCTTTTATCCTTATTCTTCCTGTTTTTTTTGTGGAAAAGCAAGTCCTGCTTCTGTAATCAGTATGTATGTAAAGGACAAAGAAAAATTCTATGAAATGGATACGTACAAGGAGTTCAAGGGTGTCTTGCATTTAAATCATGATGACCCCAACGAATTTTACTACGTCCTTCGGGATGCTGAAGAATTATAAATTTTTCAAAAATTTTAAACGATAAATATGGTACAGACAAGCTATCAATATGCAAATGCAGTTATCAGCGATGATTACAAAAATTTGCAAGGCATTCATTTACAATACAAAAATATTGCGATTTATGAACGGGATATTTATTTTTTAAAAAGCGAACTGAATCTACTTGCTCAACAAGCAATTGAATGTCGGGCAAGTGGTACAATAGAGGAAATTTTATCCGTATTGAAAGCTTATTTCGATAACAATCTATCCGAATGTCCTTCCGTATTGAAAGACATTTCGGAAGTTTTAGGGCTATTCAATAGAACGACTCAGGCTTCTTCTTTTCGTCTCCTTTTTAGTAAAGTAAATACGAATATGTGTCGCAAATTTCATACAGACATCAACAATTTACGACTGCTGTGTACTTATGCTGGACCTGGCACGCTTTGGGTTCCCGACGAGGCCATTGACGATAGGGCCTTGAGAAGAAATGGAAAAAACCATGAAATTGTCCGGGATGAACAGCAAATTCAGCAGGTTCAAACGGGCGATGTCGCCATTTTGAAAGGAGCTTTATACCCTGATGCACAGCCAATTTTGCATCGAAGCCCCACGATTGAGGAGACTGGAGAAACCCGAATTTTATTAAGAATTGATACAAACGAACCTTTAAATTTTTTGATATGATTACCAATAAAAAATTACCTGTTACTGTCCTCAGCGGCTTTTTGGGTGCAGGAAAAACTACGTTGCTCAACCATGTTTTACACAACAAAGAGGGCTTGAAAGTCGCCGTCATTGTCAATGATATGAGTGAAGTAAATGTCGATGCAAACCTGGTGAAAAGCGAAAATGTGCTTTCTCGAACTGAAGAAAAATTAGTAGAAATGAGCAACGGCTGCATCTGTTGTACGCTGCGGGAAGACTTAATGATTGAAGTGGAACGACTTGCCAAAGAGAATCGATTTGACTACTTATTGATTGAAAGTACGGGCATTAGTGAACCTGTTCCTGTGGCGCAAACCTTCAGTTTTGTGGATGAAGAAAATGGGATTGACCTCTCGAAATGGAGTTATGTTGATACTATGGTCACAGTGGTAGATGCATTCAATTTTTTCAAGGATTTTGGTAGCCCTGAAACTTTGATGGATAGAAAATTGACCGATATTGATGGAGATGTCCGTACCATCGTCAATTTATTGACCGACCAAATAGAGTTTGCCAATGTTATCGTTATTAACAAAACGGATTTGGTATCAAAAGAAAACCTTGGATTGCTGAAAGCGACTATTCACAAACTCAATCCTTCTGCTAAAATTATTACCTCCTCCTTTAGTAAAGTGCCACCCAAAAATATTTTAAATACGGGGCTTTTCAATTTTGCAGAAGCGGAACAAAGTCCAGGCTGGATTGAAGAACTCAACAAGGAGGAACACACGCCCGAAACGGAAGAATACGGCATTAGTTCTTTTGTTTTTCGCAGCAAAAAACCGTTTCATCCAACTCGTTTTTGGAAGTATATTCAAGTTATGTTTCCTACCTCCGTCATCCGCAGCAAAGGGCTTTTTTGGTTAGCCTCTCGTCCTGAACAAGCGTTGATTTGGGGGCAAGCGGGTGGTTCTTTACGGGCGGATAGTGCAGGTGTTTGGTGGGACAGCATGCTTTATCAACAGCGAATTCAATATGTTTCCTTTGTCGAAAATCAGAAAGAAATTGAATCGGAGTGGAGTGCAAAATTTGGGGATAGAAAAAATGAAATTGTTTTTATCGGTCAAAATTTGGACGAAACTGAAATTAGAAAAGAGCTAGACTATTGCCTTTTAACGGAGGAAGAATTAAAAAGTGAACGTTGGAAAGAAGGTTATGAAGATGAATGGCCCGTAGCGAAAGCGTATGCTTTACAGAGCTAAAAATTAAAATTAAATGAATATCAATACTACAATTACAAGTTCTTCCAATAACAAATCAGACTTGTTTGGTGCATTAGCAAGCAGCCTCTGTATGGTTCACTGTTTAATAACACCCTTAATTTTTGTGGTGCAAGTCTGCACCGCCAGTTGTTGTGCGGCTGCGCCCTGGTGGTGGCGTCTTATAGATTATATATTTTTAGTTATTTCCATTGCCACCATTTATTATACTGCCAAAAGAACCTCTCTTCAGTGGATGCCAAAGGCTTTATACATCAGCTGGGGTGTTTTAGCTTTTTTAATTTTTAATGAAGGATTGAACTGGCTAACTATTCCGCATGTCTTTGTTTATTTGCCTGCATTTAGCTTGGTTTTTCTGCATTTGTACAATCGGAAGTATTGTCGATGTGAAACGAAGGAATGTTGTGTAACTGAATAGAGGGGTAGTTACAGAATACGTGTAAAAAGTTGTCACGAAAACAGCGATTCTGTAACTACCCCTTATTGGGGGGTCAGTAAAAATCGTAGCGGGGGGCAATGGCGGTGGAATATGCACTATCGAATCAAAATAGATAAAAAATTTAGAATTGTTCAAAAAACTAAACAAGGACAACCCTTTTATTATACTGTAGTAAAATACATTACCTACGCTCCTTCCTAAATACATACACTTGATAATCAATTAGTTATGATGGAAAAGAGTTGTAGAAGTTCGGTAAAAAGTACGAAATAACCAATTCCTTAACAGCACTTTCTGTTCTAACATTACTCGTACCCCGTACCCCGCGAATTGAGGATTAGTCGAACTTCTGTTCGAAGAATGTTAAATGTTTAGCAAATAGCAAATGTTAAAATTTTGGCGGATTTTACACGATTAGTTGTCAGACCTCAATAGGCATAAGTTACTTCAATTCAAGCTCCATTTTCTGAATGTCCATTGAACTTCCACCAATAAATACCTCAAATTCTCCAGGTTCTGCCACCCATTCCAATTCGCTATTGTAG
Source organism: Saprospiraceae bacterium (assembly GCA_047629355.1). Taxonomy (GTDB): domain Bacteria; phylum Bacteroidota; class Bacteroidia; order Chitinophagales; family Saprospiraceae; genus CAYUNA01. The sequence continues at coordinate 13,101 of JBLHWU010000115.1, forward strand.
AATTTCAACAATTCCCTATCAATTTTAAAACTTACTTCCTTGCTTTCTCCTACTTCCAAATTAATTTTTTCAAAACCTTTCAATTCCTTCATTGGTCGGCTAATGCTGCCCACCACATCTCGAATGTATAGTTGGACAACTTCCGAACCTGCCCGCTTGCCCGTGTTTTTGACATTGACGGAAATAGAAACGGTCGCCTCACCCGATAAAGTTACTTCCTTTACTGATAAATCTCCATATTCAAAATTGGTATAACTCAAGCCATAACCAAAAGGATAAAGCGGCTCATTTGGAATGTCCAAATAGTTCGATTTGAACTTAGACGCTTCTTCTCCATGATACGGACGCCCCGTGTTCAGCATACTGTGATAAACAGGAATTTGCCCGACGTGAACAGGAAAAGAAGTCGTCAATTTACCACCTGGATTTACATCGCCAAACAATACATCTGCCACTGCATGACCGCCTTCTGTACCGCCAAACCACACATCTAAAACCGCATTTATATTTTCACTTTCCCACTGCAAAGTCATTGGGCGACCGTTGTACAAAACCATCACAATCGGCTTACCCGTTGCGCGCAATGCTTCTAATAATTTCCGCTGTGACGGTTGTAATCCAATATGCGCCAAACTTGATGCTTCCCCCGACATATTCGCCGCTTCTCCCATCACCGCGACCACAACATCCGAGGCTTTCGCTGCTTTCACTGCTTCTTTAATCATCTCGTCTGCGCTACGTTTACTAATGACTATTTCTTGCCCAAAAACATTTACTTTTTTTGCAAAAATCGAGTCGTCGCTAATGTTTGCGCCCTGTGCATAATTGATAGTTGCCCGATTGCCCACTGCAGCTTTGATGCCTTCGATAACCGTTACTGCTTTTTCGTGGTCGCCACTGACACTCCACGTTCCCAGCATATTTTGGCGGCTATCTGCCAAAGGTCCAACCAATGCAATTTTACCTGATTTTTTGAGTGGTAAAACATCGTTGTCATTTTTTAATAAAACAAAAGATTGAGCTGCTACTTCTCGTGCAAATTGACGGTTACTTTTTGATAAAATTTCCGTTTTTGCCCGGTCTGCATCACAATATTTATAAGGGTCTTCAAACAAACCCAACATTTCTTTAGCTTCTAAAATACGGCGGCAAGAACGGTTGATTTCTACTTCGGTTACTTTGCCTTCTTCCAACGATTTTTTAACCGTTTTCAAAAAACTTTCGCCAACCATATCCATATCAATACCCGCTTTCAATGCCAATGCAGAAACCTGTTGCAAATCGCCCATTCCGTGCGCAATCATCTCATTAATTGCTGTATAATCCGTTACTACCATTCCATCAAAACCCCATTGGTCGCGCAAAATATCTTTAAATAAAAAACTATTGGCAGAAGCCGGAACGTAGTCAATTACATTGAAAGAAGTCATGACCGTAGCAACACCGGCGTCAATCGCTGCCTTGTACGGAGGCAAATATTCGTTGAACATTCGAACCTTTGACATATCAGTAGTCGCATAATCTCGTCCACCTTCAGCAGCGCCATAAAGCGCGAAATGTTTGACACAAGCCAACATCGTCATTGGGTCAGCAAAATCCTCGCCCTGATAACCTTCAATCATCGCTTTTGCAATCGCAGAACCTAAAAACGGGTCTTCTCCTGCACCCTCCGAAATCCGTCCCCAACGTGGGTCGCGCGAGACATCTACCATCGGTGAAAATGTCCACATGAGTCCGTCAGCAGTGGCTTCGCGAGCGGCTTGTTGCGCCGTTTTTTTGATTAAATCCATATCCCAAGTACAGGACAACCCCAATGGAATTGGAAAAATAGTTTGGTGTCCATGAATGACATCCATACCCACCAATAATGGAATTTTTAAACGGCTTTCGTTGACGGCTAACTTTTGCGCCTGTCGCACTTTTGCTGCACCTCTGATACCAAAAATACCCCCGACCTTTCCTTCTTTTATCTTTCCTTCTACACCTTTACTGACCACCGAACCCGTGACTGCACCGCCAGGCGTTAAGAGATTTAGTTGCCCGATTTTTTCGTCAATGGTCATTTTTTCCATTAGTTTTTCGACTCTTGGAGAAGATTTTTTCGCTTTGGAAATTTCGGTTGGAATGGGGTTATTGACCTGCATTGCCGTTGGTGTGGGCGTATTGCAAGCTATTAAAAATGCTATGGTTAAGAAGAAAAGGTATTTCATTTTTTTTGAAATTTTGATTTTTAAAATCACTATATTTTGCGTTAATTAATATTCAAAGCCCAGTTTATTCAAGCCTTGTTGCACCTCTTCCGCACTCATAAATAAATCCCACAACAAGCCACTCCGATAATTTTCAATCATCACTGGAATCGGCAATTGGTCAATTGCCAAATATTTCTGAATAAACCAATCTGATTGAAAACTAAAAGCATCATATGGGCCATATTCTCCAACCAATTTATCGGGATAATCTTCGTATAAAAACTTCAAAAACTTCATGCTTTCTTCGGGCGTATAAGGAAAAGAAGACAAAGCAGCTGTTGGAGAAATTACACCTAAATCTTCTTGTGGATTATGTCCTGCATAGCCTGTCATCGAATAACTAGAAGTCAAACCCCAGCATTTATCGGAATACATTTCGTAATCATTAGGATTTTTGGTGCAATGCCGATGGTGAATTTTTGCATGGTTTTGGTTGAGTAACCAAAAATCGCCATATTCGCTTTTTAGATTTCGGGGGTCCAATCCGAGGTGTGAATAATGCGCCCAAAACAAAGGACCAACGTGCATTTCACTGCCATCATAGTGATTCAAAATAGTCGACAAACCGTAGTAATTTGAGCCTTTCGCAACTTCACCATCCTTCATATACCCTTTATGAAAAACACCTACTGAAATCCCATGCGTAGGCGAACAAGCAGCCATGACGTACATAATCAAGCACTCATTGTGTCCACGCACCTCAAAGTCTTTTTTGAAAGCCACATTCGGTGACCAATGCCAATACAATACGTCTTTTCCTTGCGTATAAAATTCCCAGTCAATACCGCGCCAAAGTTTATCCATTTTTTTAGCTAAAGCCTTTTCCGCTGCATTGCCTTTTCTAAAGTATTGACGAGCGGTAATTAAACCTTGAGCCACATATGCGGTTTCTACCAAATCACCGCCATCATCGTAGCGACTAAAAGGATAAGTTGTGCCATCGGGATTCCACCAATGCGGCCATGCACCATGAAAACGGTCGGAAGTTTCGAGGAAATTAGTGAGTTTTTTTAGTCGGTCGTAGCCCTCTTTTCTAGTAATGAAACCGCGTTCAATCCCCACTAAAGTGGCCATAATCCCAAAGCCTGTTCCGCCACTAGTAACGATGTCTCCACCGTTTACACCGTACACACCATCTGGATGAAACCGCTCTCTTGCGCCACCAGAAGTAGGTTCGCCAGCTTCCCAAAAGTAGTTGAAGGTTTGCTGCTGCACTTTGTCTAACAGGTCGGAATCCGCTTTAGATATAGTGGAAGTTCCTTGCTTTTCTACAGCAGTTTGGTTCGTTTCTTTTTGAGAACAAGCGATTATTGAAACGGATAAAAGAAAGTAGATTAGGTATCGTAATTTCATTCTGATTGTTTGAAATGGATGTTTTGATTTTGTTTTAGGAATGCGAAATAAATATCCTCTCTAAAATGATTACTTATTTAATGCACAGTGTACTAAGAAGGTATTCGAGTTAAAAGTGTCGATTATCTGAGGTTACCTATTTACTTGTAGCTTTTTTATCAAAAGGGGTTTAGAGGAGAATGAAATTCCAAAAAAATACTTTTAATAGGTAACTAAATTTTAATATCGAATAACTAAAAAATTATTGCTAGTATTGAAATTCCAACTTATCCAAACCAACTTGCACTTCTGGCGCAGCCATGAATAAATTCCATAACAATGCCGTTCGATGGTTTTCAATATTACAAATTATTGGACCTTGGTCAATCGCTAAATAAGAGGAAGCAACCCAGCCTGCTGTAGGATTGAAAGCATCATAAAAACCGTATTCTCCCCAAAGACGGTCGCCGAGTTGGTAGTAAAAATGGCGCATTGCAGCCATAGACTCATCGGGCGTATAAGGTATAGAAGATAAGGCAGCTGTTGGTGTAATTACGCCTTTATCGTTGCTTGGGCTGTGGGCAGAATAGCCATCATTGCCGTCGCTTGCAGTTAAGCCCCAGCAATTTTCGGAGTAACCCACATAGTTATCTGGATTGTCAATACAGTAAGCTCGATTGACTAAAGTATGATTGGTGACCTGCGTAAAATAATTAGCATATTGGTCGGATAGATTTCGGGGGTCAAGTGCCAAATGAGTATAATGAGCGAAAAATAACGGGCCGCCTAAATTGCTACCCAAAAGCAAGTCAATTCCATAAAAAGTGTTGCCATTCTGCATATTTCCATTGCGGGCGTAACCGTTTTCATAAACTTCTTTTTCAATAGAATGCGTAGGCGAAGCGGCTGCTAAAATGTAGACCATTTGCGTTTCATTGTGACCACTAATTTTTAAATTAATGTCCCATTCAAATTCAGGCGACCAATGCCAATACAGCTGATTTTCACTGCCTTTGGTGTACCAATCCCATTCTACGGCTTCCCACAATTCCGTGATTTGCGCAATCAATGCCGCTTCCGTCGGGTCATTGCCATCCAAATATTCACGCACAGTCAACATGCCTTGTACTAAAAATGCCGTTTCTACTAAATCTCCGCCATTGTCTTTCATGCTAAAAGGTTGGACATCCCCCGTATTTCCATTAATCCAATGTGACCAAGCGCCGTGAAATCGGTCGGCATTTTCCAGAAAATTCATGATGGTTTGCCAACGTTGAACCGCTTCCGTTCGAGTAATAAAATCACGTTCTACACCCACAATCATTGCCATTAAACCAAAACCTGAACCGCCGGAAGTTACAGTATTGTTACTGGTATTTCTTTCTCTTGCCAAGCCACTATTTGGATGTCCAAAATCCCAAAAATATTTAAAGGTTTGTTCTTGCACTAAGGTCATTAATTCTTCATCAGAAATAATTGGGAAATCAGGTGTTTCATCCAAGACTGAATAAATTTGGTAAGACTTGACAGTAAACGGTCGGTCGGCATCCGTACCAATCGAACCGGGAAATAAGAGGTTGAATCTTGTTAAGTCTTTAAGGGTTTCTGTGGTGGTAATTTGGTAGGTTGCTGCTTCGGTTTTAGTTACGTTGAGATCATAATTTTGGTCACCGACAAGGATCATTCTATTTTCTAAAATGCTCGCTTCGAGGTCGTGACTAAGTACCAACTCAAAATTTGGATTTAAAGAAATATTAGTATTTCGATTGTTTACATCCAATAATTGGTCACCCTCTTTTATTGATAAAATGGTCAAAAATTCTTCAGAAACCTGAAAAATAAAGTTGATGCCTAGAAAAGATTCGCCGTTTTCTCCTTTTAAATTATTAGAAATATTGAGGATATATTCTTTGCCTTCCGCAAAAATTGGAGAAGATTCAATATTGACAATTCGATTGTTATCTAAAAAATCAAAAGTTAGGTCTAAAGGATTACCGTTAGCAAAAGTTAGCGTGATTTCATTAGTCGCTTCGGAAGTTAGAGACGCACTAAATACTAAGGTGAGGTCGCTGCCCGCAGGTACTTCGGCATTTGGGTTCAATATCGAAACGTTGCCAATTTGTGCGGTATTGAGTTGTAACTGACCGCCGCTAGTTCCACTACCGTTACCGTCGTCGTCTTTGTTGCAGGCGATGAAGAGTAAGATGGTGAAAGTTGTTAGCAAGTAGTATTTAATGGAATGTGTCATGTGAATTTTTTAATAAAAAAAGAGTAGGTATTGAAAAAATCATGGTGATTTTGAAAATCACCATGATTTTAAATGTCCAAGGACTTAATTATTAAGGCTTTTCAGCATTATACAATGCTGCTGCATCTGCTGCAGAAAACGGTGCATCAAAAATACGGAAATCATCCAAATCACCTTTGAAGTGATTGGCAGTTGGCTTGAAATAATCACCAAAATCAGTATCCAGCCACATTGGGCTATCCGCAGATTTAATGAAACCAAATACCAATTTATCTTCTACATCAGCAGGGTTTCCGTTGTATAAAACACCTTGAACCTCCCGCTTTAGGTCACCATCCGGCCATAAATCAAAATCCTGACTCTTCATCAATTCACCGTTGATATACAGCTGTCCTTTTCTCTCTTCTTTGTCGTAGCTACAGATAACATGTGCCCATTTATCTTGAATCAAGCCTTCAACTCCGCCGCTGCCAGTCAAGTCTGCTACGAAATCCCAACCTTGCCAGCCTCCATTCATATTGTCCTCTCCATTCCCTGGAAACCACAAATCTTCGGTAGCACCAGCACCATCAGCCAATTCGTAACTCGCAACCAACTTACAATTCGTATAATCAGCAGGAATTTCAAACTGAAAACCTTGAAAAGCGCCCAATCCAAACACGAAATGACCAGAGGGGTCACCATTTTGATTGATATGGTCAATAGAGTTGATTTTCATCCAGAAAGAAATAGCAATGCTACCTGATTCCATCAAACGGCTACCGTCAACAACCTCAACAATAGTTGTATTGCCATCAAAAGAAGCAGTACTATTACCTTGTCCGAAACGGTCTTCACCGTAAGTCAAATCAATAACTTTATCCGCTGAAAATTCACCATTTTCATCGTCAGTGTTGCTATCAAAATTCCAGTAAGCGCGTTGTGCATCAGCATTCGGTACAACAACTGGCGCACGACCTTCCGTAGTGAATGAACGAGTTACCGTTTCAAACATTCCACCGTCTGCAGCAGCTACATTGTTGATGTTTAAAGTATGGAAAGTTCCACGCTTTAAATCTTCGGTTGGTATGATGGTAATCGTAGAACCTGTACCAGAAAGGGCTGCATCTACTGCGCTACCATTTTCCAAAATTTGGACATTTGAACCAATAGCCGTTACTACATCAATTTCTTTGTCAAAAGTGACGGTAAACGTAGAATTCAAGGCTACGTCCATTGCGGAACTTGCGCCATTCAAGTCTTTAGAAACGGCTGTATCATCTGCAAAACTCGTTCCATTAGCCGTAATTGCGGTTACGGCTACATTCTTTGGTGTTGAGTCATCATCACCACAAGAAGTAATGGTAAAAGATGCTACGATTAGCATCAATAGAAAAAATTTAATACTCTTCATTTTTTAATAATTTAGTTATACAACTTAGTTAAAAGGTTTATAAATGGTTCGGAGTTCAAGGTTCAGGAGTTCATTTTTTTTTACAACTCCGAACTTTGAATTCAGAATTCCAAAGTATTAATATCCAGGATTCTGCGTAATGCGACCCTGAGAAACATCTATTTCTGATTGTGGAATTGGGAGTAACTCATTTTTACCCGCAATAAAACCGAATGGTCCTAACACTTCCGCAGCTTTTCCTGTTCGTACCAAGTCCCAAAAACGTCGATTTTCAAAAGCCAATTCGTACTTTCTTTCTTCCAAAATGGCATCTCGAACAGCAGCTTTTCCAGTAACGGTGATGTCCGGCAAAACGCCTGAATTATCTCCACGCGCGCGCGCGCGGATGCTATTTAAAAACGTCAAAGCTTCGGGAGTTTTGCCGTTTTCATTCAGTGCTTCAGCGTGCATTAACAGGATGTCTGCATAGCGAATAATGCGTCGATTGTGCCCCCAAGACGTCAAACCATCTGCTCCGGGCATCCATGTTTTTTGGATATAAACTTCGA
>JBLHWU010000116.1:0-20678 GCA_047629355.1 Saprospiraceae bacterium
GCTTAGAAGAATGCAGTGGCATTTACGGCGATACAAATGACTTTTACCTCTTCGGTAACCTTTTTCTAAAGCACTCTTTTGTGCTTCTGTCAATTTTTCGATAAATCTATTTTTTCGGCTCATGCCGAAAAATAATAAATTATTTTTGGTAGTGTAACAAATGTGCACTACCATTTATTGAAAAAGTGATTTATTACCGTATAAACGAAGGTTCTTTTAAGTTTGAGCAGCGAGAAAGTCGTAAGATTTTCGAACTTCAAAAAACATAGTGCGCGCTGCCTACGGCAACGCGGGAGGGGTATTAAGGGACAAAAACGATTTTTGCAAAATCGTTTTTATCCCTTAAAAATCCCTTTGATAAACAAAAGCACCTAAACTGTAAAAGTGCACATTTGTGGCACTACTTTGTTTTTACCTTATTTTGTCTGAGCACCTACTTAAACTAAGGATTGTTCCACTAACTTTTCTACTTTAACCTAAATGAGGGCGCTTACCCCAAGTAACCGCCCTCATTTATTTACCACACGTTCTCCAAATCCTTCTTCTCATACGTATAATTTCGATCCACATAATAGCCACCTTCGCCTTCCTTCTTCCGCTTCAATTGCAATTTATCACCCGACACCAACCGCTGCAAAAATGCAACAGGCATCAAGAAAACGAAGAAGACAATCGACAGCAAAATTTTGGAATTGATAAAGCCCAAGGCAAGTGCCAACTTCATCCAACCCGTATGAATCCACCGCGCTAGCGTCGAAGACATCAGCCCTATAATGCTCACGCCTGCTGCCAGCCAAATCATCCACTGGTGACCAAATATTAAAAAGAGTACCAAGAATCCGGTGGAAATAACCAGAATGGATTCCTTGTGTTTTAAATTTTCCATATTGTATATTTTAGTCTTTGGAAAGTTAGTCTTTGATTTTTAGTACCAGATGTACCGAGGATTAAAGACCAATGAAGGACCGAGTAACAAAAGATATAGTGCGCCTCGCCTGCGGCGAGGCGGGTGAGGTTCTTGAGGATAAAAAATGATTTGTAAAAATCATTTTTTATCCTCAAACTCCTGTTATACAGTACTAACCGAAGACATTTTTTTTTAAAATAAAGTGTAGATAAACGGTGCAATCGCTGACCCTCCACCAATAACGATGAGGACACCAATTAACAAGAGTACCAAAATAACAGGTACTAAGAAAAATTTCCGCCGTTCTCTTAAAAAGTTGAATAAGTCTGTGAAAAATTCCATTTTATATAGGTGTTGGGTACTGGGTATTGGGTGGGACGCTGCCCAGTACCTAGTACCGTTATTATTAATCAAGCACAAATTGCTCCTTCCAATTATCTCTCTTATCCCAATCGGGTTGTTTTTCTTTTTCAAAAATGCAATTACCGAGTACCAGAATGTCCATTTCAGTTCGCATAAAACAACGGTAAGCATCTTCGGGCGTACATACAATTGGTTCGCCCCGTACATTGAAACTAGTATTTATCAACATGCCAACGCCCGTTTTTTCCTTGAATTTGGAAATGAGTTGGTGATACTTTTTATTCGTTTCTTGATGCACAGATTGTACCCGCGCCGAAAAGTCAACGTGCGTAATCGACTGCACATCCGACCGCGTCGTGTACAAACGATCGCGCATCGGCAGACTCCAATAATCCGCTGGCACTTTCGCCCGCCGCGATGCTTTCACCGGCGCCACAATCAGCATATACGGCGAATCGTCTTTCACATCAAAATATTCCTGTGCATCTTCCGCCAATACGGACGGCGCAAATGGTCGGAAACTCTCCCGATATTTAATTTTCAAATTGATTTTCTTCTGCATTTCGGTATTCGTCGGATCACCGAGAATACTCCGATTTCCTAAAGAACGTGGACCAAATTCCATTCGTCCTTGAAACCAACCAATCACTTTTGCATTTTTGATATGCTCAGCAGTCGTCTCGGTTACGGAATCAAAATTATCGGGTTCCGTATAGACTGCTTTCATCCGTTTTGCCATTTTTTTAATCTCAAAATCAGAATATTCAGGACCTAAATACGAGCCTTCCATTTGGTCATTCTTACCATCTCGCACGCGGTCTTTTCCAAAATAAATATGTAAAGCCGCCTGTGCTGCACCCAATGCGCCACCTGCGTCACCTGCTGCGGGTTGGATGAAGATATTTTCAAAAATGTCTTTTTCTAATAATTTTCCGTTGGATACACAATTCAAAGCCACACCACCTGCCATGCACAAGTATTTCGCGCCAGTCAAACGTTTGGCTTCCAAAGCCATCAATTCAACGGCTTCTTCGGTGATGATTTGGATGGCTAAACCTAAATTGCAGTGTTGCTGCTCAAATTCAGACTCTCCTTCTCGTCGCGGCATCCCAAATAATTGCTCCCATTTTTTATCATTCACCATGCGCAAACCGGTCGCGTAGTTGAAGTATTTTTGGTTCAACCAAATCGAACCGTCAGGGCGCAAGTCAATCAGTTCTTCCCTGATTTTTTTCAAATAACCCTGTACTTCTGGCGAGTCTGGATTTCCGTAAGGCGCCAATCCCATCAACTTATATTCTCCTGAATTCACTTTAAACCCTAAGAAATAAGTAAAGGCTGAATACAATAAACCCAAAGAATGTGGAAACCGCAATTCCTTCAACACCTTAATGTCCTTCCCTTTTCCGTGACAAATTGAAACCGTCGCCCACTCCCCTACTCCATCAATAGTCAAAATGGCTGCATCATCGTACGGAGACGGATAATACGCGCTTGCCGCATGTGATAAGTGATGTTCTGGAAATAACAATTTAACTTTCTTTTTATCATAATTCCCTACTTTCTTCAACTCATCATAAATCAGCCGTTTCAAAAACATTTTCTCCTTCAACCAAACGGGCATCGCTACAATAAACGATTGCAAGCCTTTTGGCACAAAGCCATAATAGGTTTCCAATAATCGTTCAAATTTCAGCAAAGGCTTGTCGTAAAAAACGATGGCATCGAGTTCGTCGATTGTAATTCCAGCGTGGTCGAGGCAGTATTTGGTTGCCTCCACCGGAAAGTTAGAATCTTGTTTTTTCCTTGTAAAACGTTCTTCTTGTGCGGCAGCAACGATTTTCTCATCAATAATCAACGCTGCGCCCGAATCATGGTAAAAGGCTGAAATTCCCAGAATATTCATAACGTTACAGTATATTTATAGTAAAATGGATAAATTACCAGACTGCTAAGTCATTGAAAACCAGTTAGTTATTTACTAGATATAACTATTTAACAATTCAGCGATTTTGTCCTAATTACTTAGAAGATTGAAATTAAAATTTGTCTATAAGTGTAGATGCCAGAAAAGTTATTGCGTATATTATTTTGTCTAATAAGTCTTTTTTTTAAATACGCAATAGTATTAGAGGGACTGTAAAGCTATAAATTCTTAGAGGAACTATAAAATTTATTATTTATTTTTTTTGCAAATTGCTAAATTATCCGTCTTTCTCGGTAGTCGTTTTATCAAATACTTTACGTACTTTATACGGACGCTTTTGTTGTGACTCAAAATAAGTGCGCATTTGAATTTCGACAATAATGCCGACAGTCAATAATTGAATGCCGCCCAAAACGAGCATTAAGCCCAATATCATCAAAGGCTTCCCCCAAATATCTTGCCCTTGTAATTTTAAAATACCTAAATATATATTAATAATAACCCCGATTGCCAACATGCCCAAGCCCATATTTCCAAAAAGATGCATCGGTTTTTGTAGATATTTTTTAAAAAACAACATTAGCAGCAAATCACTGATGACTTTGAACGTTCGCCCAAGTCCATATTTAGATTCTCCAAACTGCCGTGCATGATGTTTAACATCCACCTCCGTCATTTTTGCGCCCTCTAAAATTGCTAAAACTGGTAAAAACCGGTGTAATTCTCCATACAAACCGAGGTCTTTCGCAATTTCCTTCTTGAAAACTTTCAGCGCACAACCGTAATCTTTCATCTTCACACCCGATGCTTGCCGGATAATCCAGTTGGCAATTTTGCTAGGTATCAGCCGTAAAAACATACCATCTTTCCGCTTCTTTCGAATACCAGTCACCAAGTCCCAATCACCTTCTTCCGCCAATTTTAACATCATCGGAATGTCGGACGGGTCGTTTTGCAAATCACCATCCATTGTGATAATATACTCGCCCTCCGCATAGTCGATGCCTGCCATCAATGCCAAACTTTGCCCGTAGTTCTTCCGAAATTCCACAATTTTCAGATGTGAATTGTCAATTGCTTTCAGATTCTTCATCGTGTCATCTGTAGAACCATCGTCTACATAAATGATTTCAAATTCAAAACCTTGCAAAGCAGTGGTGATTTGTTCGACGAGGGGACGAACGTTGTCTTCTTCATTATAGACACAAACGACGACGGATAGGTATGGACTCATATTTTTGTTTTTTTTTACGGGGGCGAAGGTAGGAAATGAAATTCTTTTGGAAGTTTTTTTTATAAAATGTTGAGCACAACAGTAAATTTAGACAAGACTAGTTGGTTAATTCTACTTTAAGATTCTTAAATTCGATGCAAGACACAAAGGAAGTTTGAGGGAGAAAAATGGTTTTAAAACCATTTTTCTCCCTCAAGTCTCTCTCCCCCGCCGCCGAAGTCGGCGGGCTGGGTGTTTTTGAGAGGCAAAAGAGTCGTAAAGTAGAGGCAATTAATCTTCACCTTACAAGCGATTGAAAGGAATTGGAAGTATAACAAAGTGCTCGTTTTTTTTTGTAATTTTATTTCTCATTAAGGAACGGGAGACAAATAAACGAAGACTCTTAATATAATTATTAGCTTTGCATCCAAAAATAAAAATCATGTCTACATTTTCTGAACTTGGAATCTCTAATAAATTGAATAAAGGGCTCAAAGAGATGAATATCATCACGCCGACCGAAATTCAAGAGAAAACCATTCCCATTCTGTTAGGGGAAAAAACAGATTTAATCGGGCAAGCACCTACTGGTACGGGAAAAACGGCTGCTTTCGGTTTACCTATTTTACAAAGAATAAATCCGACGCTGCCTGTTGTTCAAGCACTTATTTTAAGTCCTACCCGAGAACTCAGCATACAAATCCAAAAACAACTTTTCAGATTTACAAAGTATACGGATAAGATTTTTGCAGAAGCAGTTTATGGCGGTGAAAAAATTGACCGACAAATTACTGCTCTTCGAAGACCTACGCATATTGTGGTCGCCACGCCTGGAAGATTGATTGACTTGGTGGAAAGAAAAGCGGTGGATTTATCAAACGTTTATATCGTTGTTTTGGATGAAGCAGACGAGATGTTGAAGATAGGTTTTAAAGAAGAATTGGAGCAAATTTTAACTTTTACAAAGGGTAAGGTTAATACTTGGTTGTTTTCTGCTACAATGCCTAAAGGAATTCAAGACATCATTCACAATTATTTAAGTCCACATGCGAAGCGGGTTCGAGCGCAACAGGACAATGTCGTCAACAAAAATATCACGCATGAATATGTGCTTTGTGATAAAGAAGATAAGTTAAACCGTTTAATTCGTTTTCTAAAAGGACAAGGAACGAATCGTGGACTTATTTTTTGTAGAACTAAAAAATCCGCACAAGCTTTAACAAAACAATTGCAAGCTAAAAACTTTCCAGTAGATGCCATGCATGGTGATCTCAAACAAAAGGAGCGGGATAAAGTGATGCGTGCGTTTAAAAATGAAAATTTACAAATGGTCATTGCTACAGATATTTCTGCTCGTGGAATCGATGTAGAAGGATTGGCTTTTGTCGTTCACTTTGAACAACCGGACCAAACGGAATATTATACGCACAGAAGTGGTCGTACGGCTCGAGCTGGAAAAACTGGTCTTTCGCTAAGTTTTATTGCTAAGCAAGAGTTGGAAAGATTAATGTTGCGTGCAAGAGAATTAGATATAAAAATAAAAGGAAGAAGATAGTTTTTCCTTTTAACTACTCAGGTACTCTGATTATCAAAAGGGAGTTTGAAAGATAAAAGCGGTTTGTGAAAACTGCTTTTATCCCTTAAACTCCCTTTACTTTACTATCAAAAAAATTAGTACTTAACCCCAAATCATGCCTTGTAAATATCTTCTCTCCCTCATCTTATGAAATTTTTTAATCGGCTTCAATACACCATTAGCCGCTCAAAAATTCCAAAACTACTTTATAATCAGCGATAGCGTCGAAATCAAATCCGCTCCAAATTCGGGCGCAACGACTGTTGAAAAAGTCGATTGGGGACGTAGATTTGAAGCGGTTAATTTTAATGAAAATTGGATACAAATACGAGAAATCGACTCTACTTTGCTATATATTTCAGCAAAATTTATGGTAAAAAAAAAGCAATTTATCAAACTTGTGAAGAAAAAATAATAAAAATGCGCAGACCTTTTATGCCTTAATGGAATATTTTGAATTCAGAAATCGGGTGCAAAAGGTAAGGGAATACGCTCGACAGGTTTTGATGGAAGCACCTCATCCAAATTTTTATTCTTATCAACGAAAGACTATCTCCAATCATTCAAAAAACCGCGATTATCTCACTTTCCAGTACCGCTGTAGAAATATTTATGGCTATGCAACCGAAAATATCAACCCTAACGGAAATATTAGTCAATTTTTTAATGATTTAGAAGACAACGTTACTAACGATGTCGTTCGATTTTATATAAAAATGAGAAAACTTCCGTCGTTTAAAAACGTAGAATCACAAACTGAAGTAGGTTTTTCTGCTATTGAAAAAATTTTAATCGAAACACCAGATGTAATGAAAGGTGATGAAAATTATGATGTTTGCAAACCATATTCCACCAAGAATTTATGGAAGTCCCATATATACATCAATTATTTATCAGCAGATACGGAGACAATACTAAAATTTAAAAAGCGCATCAATAAAATTTATCAAAACTCAGACAACACAAAAACAATTGATTTAGCAAAAGAGATTTTAGCGTTTTATAAAAAAACAGGAACTAAAACCTTGGAAGAACACATACAAAACAACTAAAAATACTCGATATTTAGAAAATCTCCAAACTTTCAACATCAAAAATATCACTTCAACCACAACTCCCGAAAAGCGCCATTTTTATCATACATATCTGCCTGCCGCTTGGTATTAAAAACTCGGTCGCGCGGGTCATTTCCGACACCAGCAGCATAAATCCAATTGCCGTAATTGCTCGTCACATCGTAATCAATTAACTGAGATTCAAACCATGCCGCCCCGACTCGCCAATCCTGTCCAAGTTGATGCACGAGATAGGAAGCCACATTTTGCCGTCCTCGATTGCTCATAAATCCAGTTTCCTTCAATTCAATCATATTGGCATCCACAAAGCGGTCACCCGTTTCGCCGTCCAACCATTTTTGCATTGTTTTAGGATTGTGTCGCCACTTTTTTTCTTTATTTTTAATCCCACTCGCTTTAAAAATACCATTGCCGTAGCGCATCGCCGTGTATTTGAAAAAATCTCGCCAGAGCAATTCGAATTTCATCCAGTAAGTTGATTTATTTTTTTCCACCTCTTTTTCATACTGTTCTACTTCCTGATAAATACTGCGGGCAGAAATACAACCATGTGCCAGCCAAACCGAAAACTTACTGGAATAATCCGCCCCAATCAAACCATTGCGCGTTTCTTTGTATTCTGAAAGTCCCTCTTTTTCCCAAAAATAATCGTCAATACGCGCCCAAGCTGCTTTTGCCCCACCTTTAAATTGCATCACGGCACGCTTGTCTTTTTTCACATCTGTAAAACCAAAATCCGTTATTTTAGGAATTTCCGTCGCTTCTAAAACAGGACTTTCTACACTTTTTGGACTCGATGAGACGGCTCGAACCTCACTGTATTTCTCCACTTTCTTCTTAAAAGTCGTAAATACTTCAGGTAATTTTCCAATATCAAAAGACACATCTTCTGGATGTATCAGTGTACTGTTGTGGAAAAAATTAAGGTGGTATGTTTTGGATAAAGTCCGCTCTCGTTTAATCTCTTCGGAAGTATATTCCTTCATGCAATAGACTTCAGAACAACCGTATTTCTCCGCAATTTGTGGAATAATTTCAGCAGGATTTCCCTTTTCTATTATCAAATCACTGCCTGTCTCTTGCAAATGTGCTTTCAAATCAGCCAAGCATTCCAGTAAAAACTGCATCCGATAAGCTCCCGTTCGCTGAAAACCATAATCATCTTCTCCCAGCCACTGTTCGTCAAGAATATAAACAGGTACGATTTCCGAATGATTTTCCATCGCTGCTTGCAAAGCTAAATTATCGCTTAATCGTAGGTCGGTTCGAAACCAAAGGAGTCCTCTATTCATGCTGTTATTTTTTTTCCTCAAAAAAGGATTTTATGCTAAATTGAGGTGTTGAAACAGCAGAAAAGGGAAGCGGTTTTTGAATTTTAAAAAAAAGTAAAATGTAAAGTATAAACCCTTCAGATTCTATATTTTGGCAACGGTGAAAAGCAATGAATACAGAGTAAGGTTTATTTTATTTAAATGTGATTATCATTTAAGTAACACGTAAATAAATAAATAAATAACGCGTAGTAATTAATCAGGTAAAATTTTTAGACAAGATTTTTTCGATAGTTTTTCTTTAAAAATTCTTGAATAGCCAGTGTTAAGTAGGTCACCTACTTATTGAAGAAATTTTTAAGGGAAAAATAGCAGAAAAAGATGTTTATAAAATTACCTGATTAATTACTACGCGTTACTTAAGTTTATTTCAAATTTTAGAAGAGAAAAATTGTAAGGTTTTCGAACTTCACAAAATACAATGCGCATTGCCTGCGGCAATGCGCGTGCGATTATTAAGGGGTAAAATCCCTTTGTAAGAATGTAAGAATGTAAGAATGTAAGAAAGCTTACTTTTCAGTGTAACAAAAATTTATTTAAGTTCGTGCGTAGACTTTTTCATCAAACCACATCCACATCCACAATCACCCGCACCCCAGAGAACCCCGTCTCCTTATGTAGCGCCCTCGTCGCCTCTCGAATCACCTCCTTCGCACGCTTAATAACCTTCGCATTTTTTTCCAATTTTATCAAAATATCCAGCAGATAATACCCCCGCACTCGCCCGACATGCGGAACGGACGGACCAAGCACTCTTTCTCCCATTTTTTGCTTCAAAATATGCGCAAACAGCTTCGTTCCATCGTTCAAGGTTGCAGGTTTCTTATGCTTCAAAGTTATCTTTATCAAACGGGAAAACGGCGGGTAATTAAACGTGTGCCGTTCCATGATTTCACGGGTAAAAAAGGCATTGTAATCATTGTCAAAAACCTCTTTCAAAACGGGGTGCAACACATCAAATGCTTGCACAATTACCTTTCCTCGCTTCTTTTTTCGACCTGCCCGACCTGCCACTTGCGTAATGAGCTGAAAACCTTGTTCACTCGCTCGAAAGTTAGGAAAATGCAGCAATTGGTCCGCACTCAACACGCCGACGATGCCCACATTTTCAAAATCCAAGCCTTTCGTCACCATCTTTGTTCCGACTAAAATATCAATGCGTCGCTCCTCGAAATCGTTGATGATTTTGACCATCGCATTTCTGGTTTTAATCGTATCAAAATCCATCCGTGCCACTTTCGCTTCGGGCAAATAAATTTTCAATTCATCCTCAATTTTTTCTGTCCCAAAACCCTTCAATTTAATCTCTGCATTGCCACAAGCGGGACATGCCGGCGGGACGGGTCGGCTGTATCCACAGTAGTGACAGTTAAGATGATTTTTCCATTTATGATAAGTCAACGTGACATCACAGTGCTTACATTCGGCATACCAGGCACAGGAATTACAGCGCAAACTCGGTGAATGACCCCGCCGATTTTGAAATAAAATGGCTTGCTCACCGCGTTCCAAAGCAGCTTTCAATTCGTCAATCAAGGTCGTCGTAAAATGACTTTGTAATTTGCGTTCTTTTATCTCTCGCAACACATCGGTCAGCACAATTTCTGGCATTTGAATACCTCCAAAACGCTCGGGCATTTCGACCAAACCATATTTGTCCGTCCGTACATTATGGTAGGTTTCGATAGCTGGAGTCGCCGTTCCCAATAGGACTTTTGCACCGTGCAGATGCCCCATCAAAATAGCCGCATCGCGTCCGTGATACCGCGGGGCAGGGTCTTGTTGTTTGAAAGAAGTATCGTGTTCTTCATCGATAATTATCAGCCCTAAATTTTGATACGGCATAAAAATCGCGCTCCGTGCCCCCAATACAATTGACCTACCAGCCAGTACTTCTTTCCACAAATCAACCCGCTGATTGTTGGCAATTTTTCCGTGCGTAACAGCAACATCACTACCAAAAATCTTTTGTAATCGTCGGATAATTTGAGTCGTCAAAGCAATTTCTGGCAAGAGGTATAAAACTTGTTCACCGCGCGCCATTGCTTCTTTTATTAATTCAATGTAAACGCGGGTTTTCCCACTTCCCGTCACACCATGTAGTAGCGTTACGTTCTTGGTTTCAAAGGTGGTTTTTATTTCCGCAATGGCCCGAACTTGTTGTTCTGCCAAGTCAAATGCTTCAACTATTTCCTCTTCATAGCCGCCTACTCTACTGACCTCTTTTTCATAAATGGCTAAAATCTCCTTCTTCACCATCGCTTTTATAACCGAGCCGTTGCCCCCTGATTTTTTATTTAAATCAATCTTGCGCACTTCATTTCCACCACGAGATAACTGCTCGAAAGCCATTAGCGTTTCAGCTTGTTTCATCGCTTTTCCGCATTTTTCAAACGCTTCACCACGCAGTTCGGGCTGAGATTGAAATGGCTCGGCATAACGTACAAATTCGACTTTTTTGGGCTTATATTTTTGCTTTAAATCTTCGTATAAAAACAGCACTTTTTTATCCAATAACCGATTGATAACCAGATAAACCGTTTTCCGACTTAAAATCTTTTGTACATCGCCAACCGTAATTTCATTTTGAATCGTCAACGCTTCCGCAATCAGGTATTCGCTATTGTTTAAATTAGAAAAATCACCATCAAACAGAGGACTCAACACCAGCCGCTTTTCACTCGACAATTTCAGGTTGGCAGGCAAAGCCGCTTCCATCACTTCCCCCAAAGTACAGTGGTAATAATCCGCCATCCATTCCCAAAATTTCAGCTGCGTCTCCGTAATAATCGGCTCATTGTCCATGATGCCCATCAGCGCTTTTACGCTATGCGTAGGCGCCTCTTCGTGTACCCGAATGACGATGGCAGAGTACATTTTATTCTTCCCAAATTGCACTTCGACGCGGACACCAAACTTGATATCAGCAACCATTTCTTCGGGAACGGAATAGGTATAAGGGGTTGGGGTCGCAAGCGGGAGGATGACCGTGACGAAGGTGTTGGAGGTGGTGATGGCGTGGAACAATTCGGATGGATTATTGGTCATTTGCTGCCGAGATTTTTATTGATTTATTTCTGCGACAAGCTGTCGCAGATTGAGATAATGGCAGATTTTAGACAAATTTTCACTCATGTTTGTTTTAATTTTGGGGTAAAAATACTTAAAATGTTTGGAATCAGAAGGAGAAAACAGCCCCATTAATATTATTTCAACACGACTAATTTTTCGATTCGAGACACCTCCGAGTTTTCACCGTTACTTCTCATGGCATTTTAAACTGCTACGTTTTCAAAAACTTTCCTTTTAAAAAAGTATAGCGATATCGTCCAATTTTCAATTGGTCCCCATCTTTCAATGCAGCTAATTCTTTCGAAAAGACATCTTCTTTAGTTGTATGAACGGACCCTTTAGTTTTATAAGCAATTTCCAAATATTGCTCATTGATTCCATGCTCTGAAGCGGTCAATAAAACCCTGATGGGCGTAGTTAAATCTGCTATTTTATCAAGGTCGCTAACATCGCTATAATTGTCTGCAATAAATAATAATTCCTCTTCGGTTGATTTGTTTTCTGCGCCAATGATGAGGGCTTCCACTACATTTTCCAACCGATTCCCACTACAACTGAAATCAACAATCTTATCAATCGTATTGAAAAAGCCTTCAATATTATTTTTGGAAACATGGTACACCCCTCTTTTGTGATGATTGGTTTCACTGGTTTCTGCGTTATTTTGAAAACCATTGAATAACCAATAAGTATTGTTATTTTGTTCCGATAAATCAGTATAATTCCAAACCATTAGCTCATCAATATATTGATACATACTGCAATCTATATTGGCCACAATCCTCTTTTTCTTCCATTGATTTTTATTTCGATAAAGCATTGCTTTGATTTCTTGATTGTTTTCAGCGTAATAATCCGCATTTTCTGATAAGGCTTGCTGGTCTCTTTTTGCCTTCTTCAGAACGCTGGTTTCTATCTTTTTTAAATCCTTTTTAGCATAATAATGCTGTAAGTAAAAATTATAGCCATCCATCTCCGCAATGCGAACAGAATCCCGTAGCCGCTGTTCACGTTGCAAAGAATCTCGACGAGCCAATAGCATTGCGCGTTCTTTTTCTCGATGCTGAAACTCAGCCGTGCTAATGGTCGTAAACTTAAATCCACTGGTTCGGGAGGAAGGAGTGTCTTCATAAACTTTACGGGTAATACCTGGAAAAATATAAGTATTGACGATGTAGGCATCTCCTTTAGGTAACATTAAAATCGCAGCTCCTTTGGAATTGGTGACTACCTTGTAAACTTTTCTGCCTTGCTCACTCACAAAATACAATTCTTCTTTCCTCAAGGGACGTCCCTGAAAATCAAGAACGTTGATATTGACCAAAACTCTCGATTGAGTAGGCATTTGTCCTAGTGACAACTGTTGATAAATCGTATCATTTCTTTCTACTTCTTTGATTCGAGTAGACATATAAACAACACTAAAAGTCTTCGCAAAATTCTTTTCTTTGGGAATAGTAAATTTCCGATAATTGCTTTCTTCGTCCACATTGACGGAATAATTTCGGTCATTCGGCAGTAGAAAAAACGCTTCGCCTTTTTCATCCGATATCCCATACCAATATTGATTCAATTGCTTTTGCCAAACCCATAAGGGCATATTTGCTAATGGATTCTTTCTAAAGTCTTTGACTTTGAGACAAATTACTGCCTCATTTTTAGTCGGCTGTATTTTATCTGAACGGTGATAATTTTGAATAATCGTATCTTCAGAAATTTGATTACCTAAATTAGGGTCAGAAGTATTGGTTTCTGTATGAAAAAGTGTGTATATGCTGTCATTTTTTGGTGAAGGAAGTATTAACATTCCTTGTGTTATTTCAAATCCCGATTCACTAAAATTATCTGCATACTCTCCCGCACTAAGACTATCTCCATTGAGCATTAATTGATGGTTAAAATTAAAGATTTTACCCCCATTAGTGTAAAATAATAACTGCCCCTCTTTATTAGAAATACTGGCATTTGTTCTTTTTAAATTTAATTCACTAAATTGATAATATATTTCTGGTGGTTGAGTAAAAAAATTATAAATAGTTTCTCCGAATTCCAATTGAGTAGAATTACTGCTGTAACCAGTAATCCAAATATTATCATGTTTCTGAGCGAATAACATTAAAGAAAAAATCATAAAAGAAGTAAAGAGAATGGATTTCATAAGCAGAAGTAAATTTTAGAGCGATATTGTGACAATTGAAATTTTACAGAAAGGTATAAAAATAAATAGCATTGACATAAAAAAAGCCGCAAACTTCCTAAGAAATTTACGGCTTTTGTGGTCCCACAAGGGCTTGAACCTTGGACCTACTGATTATGAGTCAGTTGCTCTAACCAACTGAGCTATAGGACCAGAACAATTAAGAATAAACAACTAGCAATGTGCAATTATTCGCGCTCAATTTTCAGAATGCAAAATTAGCTTTTAAAAGTTCCTTATGCAAACTATTGAGGTAAAAAAAATGGAATGCAAGAAACCCTTTTGAGAGGAAGTAAATAAAAATTGAGGGAGAAAACACCATTTCCTCCCTCAAAATATCATTTATTGCACAGACTTAATTGATGCCACAATCTCCAAAACCAAACCAATTTCATCATTGATGATTTTGTCTTTAATCGTACCGATACCCGCAGAAGCATACACGATGTCCCACTCCGTTCGGTTAATGGTAAAAGAAGGCGTCACCGCTTTCACAATATTGCCATCCGATTTTACGCTTGTTGGCAAAGTAACGCTTTTCGTAATGCCTTTCAACGTCAAATTACCAGTGATGCTATGCGTTGCACCTGCTACATCAGACCCTGCTTTTACTGCAGTAATCTTGAAACTACCTGCTGGAAACTTCTCTACTTCAAAGAAATCACCTGCCATCAAGTGACCTTCTAAATCCGCTTGTTTTTCTGCTGGCAAATCTGTATTCTTAATTGAAGTCATGTCAAAAGCGAAATCGCCACCAACAATATTTTCTCCTTGCATACTGAGCATACCACTGCTAATATTCAGCGTACCTTCGTGCGTACCAGTTGGTTTTGACCCCACCCATCTAACAACACTTCTATCGATATCTACTTCATACATCTGTGCAGATACTGGTGCTGCTGGAGCTTCTTTAGCCGTTTCTGCTTCTACTTTTTCACCTTCTGGTGCATTGGAACAAGCAATGGCGAAAGAAAAAAGGAAGGCTAACATTGAAAATTGAACTAATTTTTTCATGGATACTTTTTGAATTGATAATTGTTGCTAAAGAGTGGTTATTTGACTCGTTTTAGCAATGCTTATATTTGAAGAAAATTAAATTATTCAGAATTATCCTCGATTTTGAGAGTCGAAGATTATTTTTTTGAAAAATGGGGGCTTTCAGAAGTAAAGGTTTTCTAGCGGTTTTTTGTTCAAAACAAATTAAATTATTTTACAACCGCTGCTGCTTTAAAAATAGCTTTAGACTTGTCAATATGACTTTCTACAAAAGCAAATGCCCGCTCTTCCATCCACCACTCTCTTTCAAAAAAATCGCGGATAAAACCACAATGCCCACCATAATCCGGCATTTCTAAGTATAAATTTGGGTTGCTTTGCGCTTCTGCAATTGGGTAACAATTTTTGGAAATAAACGTATCATTTAAAGAAGAAACCACCAGAGATGGCACTTGAATATTATTTAAAACTGGTCGACAACTACTCGCTTTCCAATAAGCTTCCACATTCGGATAACCATTGGCTGGGGCAGTAAAATTAGTATCAAAATAGACAAAATTACCTGACATAAAAAAGCCGCGATAATTTTTCAAGGCTTCGGGATATTGTCGTTTTTTGCGATTGGCTTTCCAATTCAATGGAAACATAAACCATTTTAGATAATGCCAATTGTACCATTTATTCAGGCGTTCATCACTTTTTTGAATGTCCATTGGTACAGAAAACGAAACGGTTGCTTTGACTTCTTTTGGAATATTTTCGCCTGCTTCTCCCACGTATTTCAATGCCAAATTGCCCCCCAAACTGTAACCAAGAATCACAATTTCTTCGTAGCCGTGTTTTTCAATTGCATGTTCGACGGTGAGTTTTACGTCATCACTTGCCCCCATATGATAGCCGCGCAATAACCGATTGGGTTCGCCACTGCATCCTCGATAATTCATCCCCAAAGCATCCCAACCTCTTTTATTGAAATAATGAATGGCTGCGCGGGCATACAATGACCGCGATTTGCCTTCTAAGCCCGCCAGAATAACGATGAGCTTTTTACTCCCGTTGTTTGACCAATCTAAATCCAGAAAGTCGCCATCGAGGGTATCTATTCGTTCCCGAACAAATTTCACACGGGACATTTGCCGCAGCAACGATGCATGAATCGTACTGGCGTGCGTGTTGCGAAAAAGAGAATTTCGCGGTTTAAAATGACTTTGAATTATTGGCAATTGCTGTTTTTTAGCTTATTTTTTTTATTACTAAGTAATGATATTTTAATAAGGCATCAAGTAGTTAAAAGGTATGAGAGAGTTTTTTGTTTTCAAATAGCCATTTTAAATAAAAAAAGCGGCTAAAACCCATTCAGACTTTAACCGCTTTTTTTGGAAATCCTTTTAAAAGTAATTTGTCTTTACTCAATAATCACTTTCTGCATTCCTTTTCCTTCCTTCGTTTTTACTTCAACAAAATAGATACCCGTTGCTACACTTTTCAAATCAATCATCATTTTATTAAAGGCATTGTCCACTGTTTCAAAACGAACCATTTGACCTAAATTATTCATCACGCGAACTGTTTCAATTGCTGCGTCGGCTTCTAATTCGATTTCAAAAATGCCATTCGATGGATTTGGAAATACGCTAAATTTAGTCACATTCGACACATCATCCACATCCGTCATTATTTCACCCAACGGACTATCTCCCAAACTAATCAAATACGAAGAAACAATTAAATGTGGATTAAAACCAGCATCGCAGTCCGGACAAGTCACACCGCTTTGACAATTCACGTTATTCGGGTGGCAAAAATCGACGTAATTTGGATTGAATTTATAGTCAATCGTAATTGGAGCATCGCCAACAAATGAGTTCATATCAAAGTCAAACCACGGTGCAATACTCCCTGGACACCAACCTGCACGGTCAAAAAACCAAGTCCCATTTTGTGGGTTACAATTGTCTGGATTTGGGTCACAATTGTTCCAGTTGTGTTGCTCAAAAGTCGGCGCACCGTTGATGTAAATATTATGCGTATCGTTGTGAAATTCAGCGGCATTCCCCGTATTGTTATCACCCCAACCGTGTCCAGTTGAAACCAATTTTATTTTGGAAGCCTGTGCATTTTCTGGATAAGTTGCCGTTACCTCATTCACGGGTTCGAGATTTCCAGGGTCACCAAATGGAAAGGTTTCGTTCCACAATTTAGTCACCGTACTGTATTTATAATTAGGCGTACCTTCTTGATAAAACAGGTTTAAAGTATATTCAAAACCATTGCCCTGCGTACCCAAATAATACCGAAAGGTGATTTTCCCTTGCAACAAAGACATGAAATCTGTCAAGTCAATCGTACTATTACAGCCGACTCCGTAAGGCGTAATGTAGCGGATAATTTCATACCATTCGCCATCATGTCCTTTCACTTCGACACCCGAAACTCTATCCCATTCATCGCAACCGCCAGTAGGGCAAGTAATATCCAATTGTCCAATAATTTGATTGAATGCGCCGGTGTAACTTGGCAATTCTGCCTCAAATTCCAGCACCGCGATATCACCATTCAACCAAATTTCCTGACCTGCATTCGATGAAATTTCATCCGTACCATCAATTACATTAAAGGTAACAGATTCTGTACTTGTCGCACCATAGTTATTTTCTGCAATGATGTTCATGGTGTGATTTCCGTAGGTAGACGGCGTCCACCAAGCGGTATAATGATTATTGCCATAGCTGGTGGCTTCAATCATTTCGCCATCAATTTCAAACTGGACATTGTCCACATTAAATAGTGCAGGAAAATCAATGCTCGTGATTGCTGCCAATTGCACCGCAGACAAACCATTGGGTACATATACATCGCCCGCTAACGGATTTCGCGCTTCGGTTACTGGCACGAAAGTATTCGGGTCAAGTACCATAAAAGACGTCTCCACATCATCCGCAGGGTCGTATTGTCCATCACCCGCTTGTGAGGCACGGACAGAAACTTGGCCAACGGTGCCATCCAAAGTCACCGTATTTCCAGAAACAGTAGCGGGACCAGAAATAATTTCGTAAGAAATTGCGAGTCCTGCACTTGATTCTGCTCCCAAGTCAAACGGTACATCTGATACCAATTTGTCTGGAATAGCTGGAAAAGTGATTGCTTGAAAAGTATCGTTCAAATCTCCTAGAAAGTTAGAGGTATTGCCCATCATACTAAAATTAACCAAGTTTCCACTGCGGTCTTCGTCACCTATGTCCGAAAAAACTTGCGTAATCGTCGTATTGTCTGCACCAGGAACGCCTTGATTGAATTTGTAATATAATTGCAAATCATCTTCATTGCCCACTAATTCATCTGCCATCATCGCTTGCAAATCAGTCGAAGTCAATGCTTTTGACCACAACGTCACTTCATCCATCCGTCCGCCATAAACAAAATTAAACGAACCTTGGATGCTTTTTCCAATACCAAATGCTTTGTTTTGAGAGTCAATTGTCCCCGACGCAGGCGAGCTGCCTACGGAGTTTCCATTGATAAACAACTCGACTTTCGTACCGTCATAAATCCAGGCGATGTGTTGCCAAACTTCCGGTAAAAGCGTGAATGCTGGTGCGACATATTCGTGAAATCCAGCACTATTGATGAAGCGACATTCGATCACTCCATCATTTAAAACGATGAGGTACATTTCGCCTTGTCCTGTTCCACCGCCGCGAAATCCCATTAAGCCTTGTCCATACGCCAATTCGTCGGTATAGAACCAACCGGTCATAGAAACCGCTTCAGAACCCGCCACAAACTGTGAGGCATTCGGGACTTCAATAAAATCATCGACTCGGTCAAAATGGAGATATTGCTGAGATTGCGCTACCAGATTGCTGGTTTGTAAAAAAAGTAGGAGTAATAAAAATGCTTTACTCAAAGCGTAAAATTTCTTCATGTTGCTTTATTTATAAGTGAATGGTTTGTCTATTCTTTTTCAAAAGGGAGTTTGAGGGAGAAAAGCGGTTTCTAAAAACCGCTTTTCTCCCTCAATAACCCCAGCCACGCTGCCCCAGGCAGCGTGCATTGTTTTTTATGAAGCTCGAAAAATCTTAGAATTTTCTCACTTCTCAAAACGATAACTTATTCTTTCATCGTTCCTTATTTTCTAAAAATGCGCCAGAAATCATGCGCTATTAATTCATCCACCACATTTTCACGTTCACTTCGTCTCCGCCCATTTTCGCCACTTGGTCTGTCCAGCTATCGGGATTATTTTCCACTTCTGACGGTGGATAATTGAAACGATAATGCGCTGGAATTGGGTTTTCTCGCGGCGTCGCCCCTGTCCGTCGTAGCAAGGCATATGCTTCCCACGGCTGTCGAAACGCGTCCAACCAACGTTGTGTATAAATCAATTCTAATTTATTAGGTGCACCAAAAATGATGATGCTTGAATGGTTTGTAACTGCAAAGAAATCATTGCCAGTCAAAATAGGTGGTTTATTTTCCCAAATTGGGGTATTGACCATAATATCTTGCCAAAACTTTAAAGAACTCACCACGCCTGTTGTATAAATCGCTTTCGCTTCGCCTTCATCTACCCCTACGCCTAAGCCACGCAAATAAATTTCTGCTTTCATAAAATTCACCTCCGCCGACGTCATCAAAATCTCTGGTACATATGCTTCATCCCGCGTCAAATAATAATTGAAAGGTGCATAAATATTGGATTGCCCTTTGAAATTATAATTCCCATCGCGTAGCTGCTGGTACGGTGCACCTCCCGATGCCGGAGTGTCAGCAGTTGAAACTTGCGGGTACGGTGCCCATTCCATCGCATTGTTGGGTTCAAAAAATATCCGCGCTCTCGGGTCAAAAATACCGCTGCCATTCAACTCTTCATTTTCAGATAATTGATGCCAAATATTAGAACCCATTCGCAACTTTCGATGCTCGCGAAAAGACCAACTCGTCGATTGTTTTAACCAAGACAACAAACTCGGCGACAGCACCACATCTTCTCCTTCTTCCAAAACGGGTAAGTCATTTTCTAAAATTTCTTTTAATATCGGCATCGCAAAATCAGGGTCTTTTTCCACCATCCGCAAAGCATAACGCAGTCTCAAAGAATTGGCAAATTTCTGCCAAAGAACCATATCATTATTGAATAAATTATCAAATTCATTGAAGGCTAAATAC
Organism: Saprospiraceae bacterium; assembly: GCA_047629355.1. Classification (GTDB taxonomy): domain Bacteria; phylum Bacteroidota; class Bacteroidia; order Chitinophagales; family Saprospiraceae; genus CAYUNA01. The sequence continues at coordinate 19,828 of JBLHWU010000116.1, forward strand.
GGGATTTCATCGGCAGTCACTGGATTAGGAAGCGTCTGCACATTATCGTTGACCCACGCCAATTCATTGAGTAAAAACTTGTAAATTTCTTCTTGATTATCAAATTTTGGCTCTAATAAGTCAAGGCTTTCAAACGCTCGTCCTGCTTCCGAAAACGGCATATCCCCAAATAAATCTGTTAAATGAAAAGTTTTGTATGCCAATACGGTTTTGAGCATTCCACGCACATTATTCGTTGTCTCTTGATTTCCAACTGCATCCAATCGCTGCTCAATTTCTCGAATATTTGGTAGGGTTCGATAGTAATTTCCCCAAACATTTTCTGCGCCAATATTGGAGTTTTGAAACGTTTTTGCGGTTAATGCTGCCTGTTCTGTAATTTCGTATAAATATTCGTTGTATAAATAAAATTGCTCGTCCCAACCCAATTGCAGCGACTCAATCACGCCATTGAATAGCGGCCCGACATCCGTTTGTGTGGGTTGAAATGGATTTTGATTCAGTTCTTCAAAATCGTTTTCGCAAGCGTTGGCGAAAAGGAGTAAAAAGAATAAGGATGATATTTTAAAAGTATTTTTCATATTAGATTTTATAAAAAGTTCGAATCTTGGTATCCGATACCCGCAGGGCTATCCGATACCTTTTATTTTCATCTCTTCTTTTCAGGCTCTACGGTGAAAAGTGTGGGTCAATATGAGAAGCGATAAAATCATAAGATTTTCGAGCTTCAAAAAAACAATACGCATTGCCTGCGGCAATGCGGGAGGGGAGTTTGAGGGAGAAAAACGGTTTTTGCAAAACCATTTTTCTCCCTCAAACTCCCTTTGTTAAAACTTACCCACAGTTTTCAC
>JBLHWU010000117.1:0-20413 GCA_047629355.1 Saprospiraceae bacterium
TGCTGCAATATGCGAAGATTCATCATTTGATTTAGAAAGAAATTTTCTATCTTGGGCGCAGGTTTTATTTTAAATTAAAAATAAACGCTTCGGTAAAGATGAAAAGAAGTTGTGTAGGCTTCAGTCCAATACCGTTACTTAAGGAATTGAAAAGCGGTTTTTTTGTAGGGGCGTACCCTTGTGGTCGCCCAATGTGTAGCAGAAACGCGATACTGGGCGGTCACAAGGATACGCCCCTACAATCCACCACTTAAGTAGTAAACCATATTTATTCAACGGCATTGTGCTTCAAGCTACGCGACAACTAAGTCTGTGTTCGCGGGCTATACATCAGAAAGGTCTCACGAATAGTAGAAAATAAAACGAAATCCATGCAAATAAAACAACAACCTAAAAGTTACGATGTCGTCATAATCGGGTCAGGCGCAGGTGGTGGAATGTCCGCCAAAATCCTTTCAGAATCAGGGCTTTCAGTAGCAATTATTGAAGCAGGTCCTTATTTTGACCCTGCGGATAAAAAGACGCGGACACAACTTAAATGGCCCTATCAATCCCCAAGACGGGGCGCAAGTACGAAGCGAGATTTTGGCGATTATGACCAAGCATATGGTGGTTGGGAGATTGAAGGAGAGCCTTATACGCAAACAGAAGATTCTAATTTCCGATGGTTTCGCTCGCGAATGTTGGGTGGTCGAACAAATCATTGGGGACGGATTTCCTTACGTTTTGGACCAAAAGATTTCAAACGGCGCGACCAAGATGGGTTGAGTGATAACTGGCCAATTGGCTACGAAGATGTCAAACCATATTACGATAAAGTTGATAAATTAATCGGTGTTTTTGGTAGTAAAGAAGGATTGGAAAATGAGCCAGATGGCTTCTTTTTACCGGCTCCAAAACCACGTTTGCACGAACTATACTATATAAAAGGTGCGCGAAAATCGAATATTCCAGTCATTCCTTCCCGTTTGTCGATTTTGACGAAGGCCATTAATAAAGATAGAGGAGTTTGTTTTTACTGTGGTCAATGCGCGCGAACTTGTTCGATATATGCCGATTTTTCATCGGGTTCTTGTTTGATTTTTCCAGCACAGAAAGCGGGAAAGCAGCTCGATTTGTACGTAAATTGTATGGCACGCGAAGTTTTAACCGACGATGAAGGCAAAGCAACGGGTGTTTCTTATATCAGTAAAGACGATAGAAAAGAATATAAAATTAATGGGCGAGTCGTCATCTTAGCGGCATCGGCTTGCGAGTCGGCGCGGTTGTTATTGAATTCAAAAAGCAAGCAACACCCTAATGGTTTAGGGAATAGCAGTGATGTAATTGGTAAATATTTACACGATTCCACGGGTTCTTATCGAATGGGCTTTTTTCCAGATTTGATGGATAGAAAGGTTTATAATGAAGACGGTGTTGGCGGTATGCACGTTTATACGCCGTGGTGGGGCGATAATAAAAAATTGAATTTTCCACGCGGCTACCACATTGAAGTTTGGGGTGGATTGGGCATGCCAAGCTATGGTTTTGGCTTTGGTCCTAATTATTTAAATCAATATTTGGGCGAAAAAGTGGGTGGCTATGGTTCGCAATTGAAAGAAGATGTCAAGCGATTTTATGGGGCAACCGTTGGGATGTCAGGACGTGGAGAATCTGTTCCGATGAAGGACAATTATTGTGAAGTTGACCCAAATGTGGTGGATGAATTTGGGATTCCGGTCTTACGTTTCAACTATAAGTGGTCAGACTATGAACGCAATCAGGCGATTCACATGCACGATACTTTTGAAGAAATCATTGACAATATGGGCGGCACAGTCTTGGGCGAACGTCCAGGTAAGGATGCCAATTATGGCTTGAATGCGCCCGGTGAAATAATCCATGAAGTTGGTACCGTTCGCATGGGCGATGACCCAAAAACTTCGGCAACCAATCAATTTGAGCAATTGCATGATGTTAAAAATGTGTTTGTAGTTGATGGTGGTCCCTTCGTTTCGCAGGCGGATAAAAATCCAACTTGGACGATTATGGCCTTGGCTTGGCGAACGTCAGATTTTATAATTGAGGAGTTTAAGAAAAAGAACCTCTAAGTAACTCGGTTTTCCAAACCGAGCAGCTGTCCATCAGATTTCCAATCTAGAAAACAACGTCTAAATGTTTAAGGGTTAGGGATTAATGGTTAATAAAACGAAAAAAAAATAGCATGAAAAGAAGAGATACTTTAAAAACATTATTTGTTGGGTCAATTGCGGGTGGCGCATTGCTAACTGGTTGTAAAACAGATGGTTCGAAAAAAGAATTAGAAGTGGTAAAGGATGCATGGCCACATGAATATGGGCGTACTCCAGAAGAAATTTTAGTCGATACCAAGTTGATGGAGGAGGAGTTTTTCAATGCGCATGAAATGGAAACTATCGCTATTATGGTGGATATTATCTTGCCTGCCGATGAAGAATCTGGTTCAGCGACGGAAGCAGGTGTTCCCGATTTCATTGAATTTATGATGAAGGATTACGAGCGTTTGCAGCTACCCATTCGAGGTGGATTAATGTGGCTGGATGCAGAATCGAATCAGCGTTTTGATAAGGAATTCAAATTGTTGACGGATGCGGAACAGATTGAAATTGTAGAAGACATCGCTTATCCGCCAATTTTAAAACCTAGGGAAGAGCCGAAATTGACGCAATTTTCCGCTGGCATTAAGTTTTTCACACAATTGAGAAATTTAACCATGACGGGCTTTTTTACTTCTGAAATAGGTATTGAAGCATTGGGGTATCAGGGCAATCGACCGAATGTTTGGGATGGTGTACCGCAGGATGTTTTGGATAAACATGGGTTGGCCTATGAGGAAGAATGGTTGGCGAAATGCATTAATCAGGATACACGGGCGACGGTGGCGGAGTGGGATGAGGAGGGGAATTTGATAAATTAGATTTGAAGCGGATGCTCCCCAAACTGATGGAGGGCTTTTCGCAAATTCACAACTCCAAAACGATTTAACTGTAATAAATCGACAGTTGCTCGTCCAATATCAGTTTGTCCAATAATGAGAGAATAGTCTTTATTCCATTCAAAATGTTCTTCCCAAATTTGTATTCGAGGATTAAATAGTGGAGCGATATTTCTGGTAAAATAATCTTCATCTTCCGTTTTAACACCCTTCAAATTATTACAGCCTTGACAAGCAAGTGCTAAATTTTGTGGGTCATTCGTACCATTTTTAGCTAATGGAATGATGTGTTTAATTAAAAATATTTGCGGTGAGAAGTCTACTTGACTGCGACAATATTCGCAACAATTTTTGGCACGTTCCTTAATGAGCTTTTTAACCTTTATGGGAATGTAGTTATTCGGCATTTGTGGAAAGGATAGGTAACATTTTCAAATCCTTCATCAATTCACGAAGAGAAACATTTCTCAAAGCGGCTAATTCACTCAAATACTTTATTCTTTCTGCATTCAAAACTTCAACTTCCAACACCGAATCAAGCAATTCCTTTTGTTCTATTTCAGTTAACGTACTCTCTTCCTTTTTTTTATTTAAAAAATTAACCCTATCTAATTTTTCTTTAGGAATTACACTATGAATTTTAAAAAAGAGTTCTGTTTCTTTTTTCGTTAAATCCTTAGCTTTTCGTTTCGCATGAATGTGTAATATCTAATTGATAAAATTTTCTAAAGACGAAGAATCCATTTGCTCAACGCCTTTGAGCAGTTCATTAAAAGAGACATTTGATTTTACTTGAATAGTTGCCATAAATACTATTTAAAACTATGTGATTAAATAAAGTTAAACTATTTATTATAAAAACAGCAAAACAACATCTTAAAAACAAGAAAACAAGAGTCAGAACCAAACCTTCTACCGCTCCGCTCCCCCACCAATCGCTTTCTTCCACCCAAACCGAATCATCACAATCAATCCAATTATTATCAAAATAACATATTCAAATTTCATGTAAGAAAAGATATAAAGACGGGTCTTGTCTATAAACCACATAATCGTTAAAGTTCCGCCGATAACAGAAACCAAACCACCTAATTTATCAACGCCAGGCACATAATCTAACGGTACATTTCTACGAATCAATAATAAGGTTCCAACCATCGAAACGACTGGCAGCAATTGCGTAAAAATGTTCATATCGAAGACACTTTGACGTTCAAATGCAAACAGGTAAATATTCAAGGTAATCGCAAATATGCCAGGAACAGCAACGAGGTAAATGAGGATGGAATAGAGGTATTTCCAAGGCGTGATATGCCCTTCGCCCTTGCCCAATATGCCTGCTAAAATCGACGTAAAAGGAATCAATAGAAAGTAAGAAACAATTAAGATTGGATTGTTGCCAATGAGGTCGAAAAATTCTGATAACGTCATAATATGAGTTGATTGCTTGATTATATACCGTGTAACAAAGGTTTCCTAAAAAATTGAGAAGCTCGAAAATCAAAAGATTTTCGAGCTTCAAACACCACAAAGCGCATTGACTGCGGCAATGCGGGTTGGGGTATTGAAGGACAGAAGTGATTTTTATAAACCACTTTTATCCCTCCAAACTCCCTTTGCAAAAAATATAACTAATTTATTTTACACGGTAGTAAGTAACATGTACTAATTAATCAACTTAAATATCTAATAAAAGCTTCGTCGGGTCTTCCAACAACTCTTTCACTCGAACCAAGAAAGTCACGGAAGTACTCCCGTCAACGATGCGGTGATCATACGATAAAGCCACGTACATCATCGGTCGAATCACCACTTCGCCATTGATAGCGACGGGGCGTTCTTGAATGGAGTGCATCCCCAAAATTGCAGATTGTGGTCGGTTGATAATTGGTGTACTTTGCAAAGAGCCAAAAATACCGCCGTTCGTAATCGTGAACGTTCCACCTGACATTTCTGACAAGGTCAACGAACCTTCACGCGCTTTTTTAGCCAATGCTTTAATTGACAACTCAACTTCCGCAAAATTCAACGATTCTACGTTGTGCACAGGCGGCACAACCAAACCATTTGCCGTCGAAATCGCAATCGAAATATCCGCGTAATCGTGGTAAATAAATTCGTTGCTATCCGTATCAATCATTGCATTCACATCTGGTTTTTCCATCAATGCTTTTGCACAGGCTTTCGCAAACAAAGACATAAAGCCTAATTTGACGCCATATTTTGCCACAAATTGCTCTTGGTAAGTCTTCCGCAATTTGAAAATGCCCGACATATCAATCTCATTGAACGTCGTTAACATCGCCGTTTCATTCTTCGCAGCCACCAAGCGAGATGCGATAGTTCGGCGCATTCGGCTCATTTTCTTACGAGAAGAAGTTCGAGCGAAGGCTTGTGTCGCAGTTGTTTGTACCGAAGCTGGCGCAGCGGGTTTAGCAACTGGTGCAGGAGTAGCTTTAGCAGTTGCCGCCGCTTTTTCTGCATCTTCTTGCGTTACTCGACCATCTCTTCCAGTACCCGCTACATTACTCAATCCATTCTCCGCCATCACTTTAGCAGCAGCTGGTGAAGGATGTCCTGTCGCGTAACTTGTCGTTGCCACAGGAGCAGGCGTAGATGTTACCGCCGCAGTTTCGACTTTCGCAGGTGCCGCTTCTTCTTTCGTAGGAGTTGGCGCATTACCGCCTTGCACGCTGGTATCAATTCTAGCAACCAAAGCCCCAATTTCTAAATCATCGCCTTCCGCAGCGACATAAATTAGCTTTCCAGCCGCTTCCGCAGGGAATTCCAAGGTTGCTTTGTCAGACTCAAATTCGCAAATTGCTTCGTCCAAGTTGACGTAATCGCCATTGCCTTTCAGCCATTCAGATAGGGTCACTTCAGTGACAGATTCCCCGATTACCGGGACTTTCAATTCAACTATTGCCATGATATTTTATTCGGTTGACGGCAGACGGCCCACGGTGGACGGACTGGAACGCCAATTATTTTGACTAATTTTTGGTTATCTTCTCTTTTTAATTAGAAATAATTGCGCCAATTTTAAATATACAAATACTTCAAGAATTAAGCAAAGATGCTATGATTTTTGAGAATATTTTTTTTTTCAAATAACTAATTTCCTAAAAAACGCTTTTTGAATGGTGAATGTTTAAAAATTGATGGTTAACGTAAACTCGCATTAACCATTAACCCCTAATCCTTAACCATTCACCTAGTATTTCTTACGCATTTTCATCATTTCTTCCAGTAATTTCAAATCTTGCTCATTTTTAATTAAAGAATGTACGTGTGGCGGCAAATTTTCTTCCAATTTGAAATTGTCTAAGGCTTCCCCTTGAATTTTTTCCATCAACAACAACTTCATCCAATCAATCAATTCGCTGGTAGAAGGCTTCTTTTTCATCGCTCGTACGTCACGGACTTGATAGAAAACTTTCAAGGCATTGCTCACCAATTCTTCCTGTATTTTTGGAAAATGAACATCCACAATTCGCTCCATCGTCTCCTTCTCTGGAAAGCGAATATAATGAAACAAGCAACGTCGCAAAAAAGCATCCGGCAATTCTTTTTCATTATTAGAAGTAATAATCACAATCGGTCGATTGACCGCTTTGATGGTCTTCTGCAATTCATAAACGTAGAATTCCATTTTATCCAATTCCAACAACAAATCATTCGGAAACTCGATGTCTGCCTTATCAATTTCATCAATCAACAGCACCACACTTTCGTCTTGCGAAAAGGCTTCCCACAGCTTTCCTTTCTTAATGTAATTTTCAATATTGTCCACATCGTTACCGCCAATTTGGGAGTCTCGAAGACGAGAAACAGCGTCGTATTCATACAGTCCTTGTTGCGCTAAGGTTGTAGATTTGATGTGCCAAGTCAAAATCGGTTTGCCCAAAGCTTTCGCAATTTCGTGCGCCAGCATCGTTTTTCCAGTACCTGGCTCGCCCTTTACCAACAAGGGTTTCTGCAAATGAATGGCAGCATTCACGGCAATTTGAAGCTCATTGGGAGCGATATAATCGGAAGTTCCTTTAAAAAGCATAAAGCGATTTTGATATTTAGAGTTGTTGTTCTATTAAAAATTTACGCAAAGTTAAAAAAACAGATTGATTTTCTATGAATCTAATTTAGGTTCTTTAAAAGTAAATACCTGTGAAAAAATAACTTCCCCAACTGGACAGGACAAATTATCCTCAATTTTCACTTGAAATCAGTCAAAGTATCAACAATTATCCTTCTTTCAAGCAAAAACTGAGAAAAATTATCCTCTGTCCAGTTGAGTAACTTATTCTTTCATCGTTACTAAACTGTAATTATTATAAAAAAAAGTATTCTTTAAGGCAGTAAATTTTACCTTTACCTTTTTACCCAGTCTCATTTAGTAACAACAAACGAACTCAATAGATAGTGAATCAATTTTTGAAGTATGAAAATTAAATCTTCAGGGCAATCTTTTTTTTCAAAAGGCATTTTTGGACGCTTAGCAGCAGCACTTGTAGCTCTTATATTGTTGACTTGGGCTTTGCAGAATGGAGGAATTTCTTTCGATGCAAAGCATAAATCTATAGATAATTCAACCGAAGGAATCGAATTAATTCTGAATCAAAAAGCCTATAATAAGATACGAAAGAAAAGAAAAAAAGCCTTAAGTTTAGGTGTTTTATTAACTAGTGATGAAGATTTAGTTAAAGGAAAAATTAAATATAAAGGCAAAGAATACGAAGTAAAAACTCGACTAAAAGGAGATTGGACCGACCATTTAGTAGGAGACAAATGGTCTTTTCGAATCAAATTGGAAGGAGAAGAAACCATCATGGGAATGCGAAAATTTTCCCTTCAACATCCCAAAACTCGTAATTATGTTGGCGAGTGGTTGTTTCATCAAGTTTTGCAGGATTATGATATCTTAAATTTGAATTATCAATTTGTTCCCTTTCACTTAAAAATTGGAGAAGAGACAAGAGATATGGGACTCTATGCCATTGAAGAATCCTTCGTCAAGCAATTGTTTGAAAGACAAAAAAGGCGAGCAGGCCTGATTGTAAAAATTGATGAAAGCCTGATGTGGGAAGAGCGAGCTGCCTTATTTGAAGAAGGTGTAAAACCCCAAGATTTAGGATTTATTGGACATACTGCTTACGCTGACTTGAATATTGTTCCATTTTCTGAAAAGCAAATATTAAAAGAAGAGGGGCTCAAAAAACAGTTTTTTGTTGCCCGTGACTTATTGCGTGCTTATGTTCTAGGCGACAAAAAAGCGCACGAAGTATTTGACCTTGAAAAATTGGTCACTTATAATGTGATTTGCGATTTGTTTGGTGCCCACCACGCCATGATTCCACACAATTGGCGACTCTACTACAACCCAATTACTTCCCGACTCGAACCGATTGGTTTTGATGCAAATGGCTTACAAAAATTCTTTTACCTCTCTCCTTTTCAATGGGGAAATAAGGATTTAGAATTTATGAAAGCTTATGCTCAAAAAGTGGAAGAATTGGTCAATGACAAATGGCACCAAGACTGGAAAAATCACCCCGGCTTGACAGAGCAAATTGCTATTTTGAAAAACGATAGTCTTGATTTTATTTGGAATAAAAACATTTTTGACCATAATTTTTCTGTTTTAAAATCGCAGGTTTTACCCAAAAAGAGTTTAAATGTTTTTTTAGAAAAAATGTCCGCTACAGAATTAACGCTAAGTGTAGAAAATTTTGGGAACATGCCTGTCCAACTTTTGAATTTAAACCATCAAAATGGTCGGTCAATTGGTCGATTATTGGACGATGAAATAATACTACCTAAAGAAAGAAAAACGGTAACGTATCAATTGGATAAGGGTTTTGAAAAATTATTTGTCAACAAAAAGAAAAAGAAATCCAGATTTAACTTGGCATCTGATATCAAAAAAGTGATTTTAAGCTGGTCAATCTATGGCACTTCTATGGAACGAGAAGCGATGATTCATCCTTGGAAAGAACAAGAAATTGACATTACAAATTCTCTTGCTGCCCGACGCGCACCCAAAAAATTGCCTAATTTCCCCTTCCTAACTATTAATGAAAAGCAAAAAACGATTACTTGCAAAGCAGGACGTTGGGAATTAAAAAAATGGTTGCAAATCCCCCCAGAATATACTTTTAAAATGGGTCCTGGATGCCATTTAGACTTTCATAATTTTAACGCTCAGATAATTTCTTATTCTCCCGTAGAACTGATTGGGACAAAAGAAAATCCAATTTCTATAACATCAAAAACAGGCCAAGGTGCTGGTATTTTTGTGATTGGTTCAATGGATACTTCCATCGTTCGTCATTGTCTTTTTGATAATTTAGGAACGCCGAGAGTTCCATATTGGGGGCTATCGGGAGCGGTTAATTTTTATGAATCACCCGTTAAAATTTCGGAGACTATTTTCAGAAACAATCGTTCTGAGGATGCCCTCAACATCATAAAAACCAGTTTCACCATGAATAATGTCGCTTTTGCCAACACGCAATCGGATGCTTTTGACGGTGATTTTGTAGAAGGTTCTATTGTCAATAGTTCCTTTAATAATTTAGGAAATGATGCCATTGATATTTCTGGGTCAAGCATTCAAGTGAAGAAAATTATTATCCTAAATGCAAGTGACAAAGGGCTGAGTGCAGGTGAAAATAGCAAAATTACCGGCGAAGATGTTTTAATCCAAAAAAGTGAAGTAGCAGTGGCTTCCAAAGATTTGTCTCAAATAATTATCAAGAAAATGCTTTTGAAAAATAACAACTTGGGAATTACTGCGTTTCAAAAGAAGTCAGAATTTGGCCCTTGCAATATCGAAGCTTCCGACGTTCGTCTTGAAAACAACCAATTAGATTATCTGATAGAAAGAGGGTCTTCGTTGATGTTGAACGGCTCTTTGATGCCCGTTTCAGATAACGTTAAGGAACGAATGTATGGGACAGAATTTGGGAAAAGTAGTCGATAATCATTAGACCTGTTACTCTTTAAAAAAAATAGCCATGCGCATTGTATTTTTCCTTTGTTTAGTTAGCCTTTCGATTGGAGCTTGTACCAAAAAAAACGATTCGAATCCCAGTAATGAAAATCAGGAAACGAAGAGCTATCTGCATTTATCGCACACCCGAACAGCAGCCAATCCAGCCGTTGTTTTGGATATTGAAAATCTTGATTTCACTGATTTCGACATGCTTTGGTTGGGGGGAGATATGGCGCAAGCAACTTCCATGGATGAGGAGACGATGCTATATATTGACTCTATTTTTGACATCGGAAGCACGAATACTTTGTGGGCACTCGGTAATCACGATTATCCAAATTTAGACAGAATTCAAAATTTTACCAATAGACCGGCTTATTATTCCTTCCATCAAAACGGGCTCACGTTTATTGTTTTGGACACCCAAGATAACTATAGCAAAATTACGGGTGACCAAAAACTGTTGTTTGATAGTGTAATGGACACGCTTGAAAATTCTTCGCACCTGATTCTTTTGCACCACAAATTGATTTGGATGGTAGACCAAGCCGAATTAGAACCACAGATTCCGGCTGTTTCAAATGGAGAATTTGGTACTTGCTTTTATTGCTTAAATGCCAATAATTTTCAGTCAGAAATATACCCTCGCTTGCTCGAAGCCAAGCAAAACGAGATTGAAGTGATTTGCATTGGAGGTGATATTGGTTTCAATACCAATGAATTTGAATTTACAACAGCAGATAGCATTCATTTTTTAGCCTCTGGTCTTTCTTCTAATGCAGATGAAAATCAAGCCATCTTATTCCAACACAATTTAGAAACCAAATCCTTGACTTGGGAATTCCAACGACTATCTGATTTCTAAACATCCATTTTAAACCATCCGTTTATGCCAACTCTCCCCCAATTTCTTTACCCACGATTTTTCAAACTCCTCTTTATTTTTAACTAAATTATCAAAAACAAGCGTTTCTTCATTGATAATTCCTTCCGCAAAAAGCTGAGCAAATTCCTCGCGTGGCGCAGCTTTTATTTCGCCATTTTCTTGATAGGTAAAAGTCATTCTATCAAATAAATTCAAACCAAATGCTTGCTCCAAATGCTTTACAAAATGTACGGATTTATCAATGGAACAACCACTCGCCCCTGCCTGACTTTCATCAACCATTAAGATGATAAATCGTTGGTCACGTAACTCACCGTATGCGCGTAAGGCTTGGTTATGCGCGGTCCATTGTTGGGTGAATTGCTGGATATGCGCAGTGAGTTCCACCGTTTTTTCCGTTGGAATGGGCTGGTTGGATTGGTAAATCCAAATTCTGGAGGTTGGGGGAAAAGTATTGAATTGGGTCATGATTTTTTTTTGCAAGAATACGATAGAAAATCGTCAAATCAAAATAAAAATTCCCACAGGGAATAAATAAGTAACGCGTAGTAATAACCCCGAATGCAATTCAGGGAAAACAAAAAAGGGAAACAAAAGCCCAAAAGCCCCTTATTTCCCTTTAATATAACCAGTCAACCAATAATTAATCAACCAATTAATTCAACAACTCCGCCCTTCATTTGGCAGAATAGTTGACGTATTCTTTATCAATATATTTATGCAATTCATCGACATTGCTAAATTTATCAAATATTTCTTTAAACTCAGGATTGTTCCGTTTTGCTGCCGTAGCGACGACATTGTGCAAGACGTCTTTGTCGGTAATCATTTCACCGCTAAGGATAATCAAGCGTTCGACAACATTTCGCAATTCCCGAATATTTCCAGTCCAATTCACGTTTTGCAAGGCAACCAACGCTTCTTTAGAAACCTTCTTCGGACTCACACCATATTCATTACAAATCTGCGCGATGAAGTGTTCCACCAAAGCAGGAATGTCCTCGCGTCGCTGATTCAAACTCGGTACTTCAAAGATAATCACTGCCAAACGGTGATACAAATCTTCCCGAAATCGACCGGTACGAATCATCTCCCGAAGGTTTTGATTCGTCGCTGCGACTACCCGTACATCTACTTTTATCGACTTGTCACCACCAACGCGGGTGATGATATTTTCTTGTAATGCCCGCAACACTTTGGCTTGGGCAGAGAGACTCATATCCCCGATTTCATCCAAAAATATTGTGCCACCGTTGGCTTGCTCAAATTTTCCGATGCGCTGCTTATGTGCAGAAGTAAACGAGCCTTTCTCGTGTCCAAACAACTCACTTTCAATCAATTCTGAAGGAATCGCGGCACAGTTAACTTCTACAATATTCGCTGCTTTTCGGTTACTCTTTTCGTGCAACCAACGCGCAACCAACTCTTTACCCGAACCATTTGGTCCAGTAATCAAGCATCGTGCTTCCGTAGGCGCAACGGTATCAATCGTATTTTTTATCTTAGTAATGGCAACTGATTCGCCAATGATTTGCTGGACTTTACTCTTCGAAACCTTGCGTTTCAAGACCTTCGTTTCCGTAATCAAACTCGACTTGTCCATCGCATTCCGAATGGTAATCAACATCCGATTCAAATCTGGTGGCTTGCTGATAAAATCAAACGCGCCCTTCTTCACGGCATCCACTGCGGTATCAATATTGGCGTGCCCAGAAATCATAATTGTCGGCGTATCCGGTGCTAACAATTGAATGCGTTCCAAGGCTTCCATACCATCCATTTTGGGCATTTTAATGTCCATAACGATGACATCGTATTTATCCTTTTTAAGTTTGACCAAGCATTCTAACCCGTCAGAGGCTTCGTCAACCTTATATTTTTCAAATTCTAAAATATCCCTCAATGTTCTGCGGATACTCGGTTCGTCGTCAACAATTAAAATTTTTGCCATAAGTGTAATATGTCTTTAGAATTATAGTGTAAAAAGTGTTCTTAATTGTGTATAGATTTCAAAAGTACGTCTATTCTTATCAAAAAAGCAAAAAATTGGCTACTGATATTTACAAAAAAAAGGTAAACATTTTTAAATCAGCAACTTACTTATATTTTTAATTTAATATATGTAATCCAATTATTGCGCCAAAAGTACAAAAGATTAGAATATTTACAAGAATACATTTGACTTATTTTAATATATATATTCTTTTTATTTTTATTGAGAAAAAAATCAACAAATGATTTCCCTATTCAAAATTTATTCCTTTCCTAAGTCAATTTTTCCTTAATTTCGCACAAAATTCAACCAAATTAAAAAATTATGACACACATTTTTAAAACAATATCCAAGTTCAGCTTTTTACTACTTGGAATATCCGTTTTCCTAACCGCTTGCAAGGATGAACCAAAGCAAGTTGAGCAAATAGCAACAACAAAAATTTCTACAATGTACGAAAAAGAAGATTTGAAGCCGCCTATGGCTAAAAAAGTGGAGAAGAAACTGGTCGAACACGACAATACCCGCGTTGATAATTACTTCTGGATGCGCCTTTCTGATGAGCAAAAAAACGCAGAAGCAAAGGATGCACAGACAACTGATGTTATCAATTATTTAAATGAAGAAAATGAATACCGCGATAAGATGATGGAGCATTTGAAGCCCGTCACCGAAGAATTGTACGAAGAGATTATCGGTCGTATCGCACAAACGGACGTTTCTGTCCCGTATAAAGACAATGACTATTTTTACTATTCTCGCTATGAGGAAGGGCAAGAATATCCGATTCATTGCCGCAAAAAAGAGAGCTTAGAAGCAGCGGAAGAAATTGTACTGAATGTCAATGATTTGGCAAAGCCTTATGATTATTATGCGATTAGTGGACGCAAGGTAAGTCCTGATAATCAAATAATTGCATATGGAGAAGATACGTTAAGTCGTCGAATTTATAACATTAAATTCAAGGATTTAACGACGGGCAAAATGCTTACTGATTTCATTCCAAATACATCGGGAGGTGCAGTGTGGGCAAATGACAATAAGACGTTATTTTATACAGTTAAGGACGAATCTTTGCGTTCTTATAAAGTTTTCAAACACGTTTTAGGAACAGATGCATCGAAAGATACAGAAGTTTTCCATGAAGCCGATGCCACTTTTTCTTGCTATGCTTATAAAACAAAATCCAAGAAATATATCGTGATTGCTTCGTTTCAAACGGTTTCGACGGAGTACCGCGTTTTGGATGCAGATAAGCCAAATGGGGAATGGAAAATCATTCAACCACGCGAGCGAAATTTGGAATACGGCATTGCGCACATTGACGATAAATTTTACATCCGAACCAATTTGGATGCAAAAAATTTCCGTCTGATGGAAACGCCCGTGACGGCAACGACAAAAGAAAACTGGAAGGAAGTGATTCCACACCGTGATGATGTTTTATTGGAAGGTATGGACTTATTCAATGATTATTTGGTTGTCGAAGAACGAGTGGAAGGAATCAAAAAAATTCGGGTAATGCCTACGTCTGGTGGTGAACATTATGTTGATTTTGGAGAAGCTTCTTACGTTGCTGGGACTTCTGTCAACATGGATTTTGACACTGATATTGTCCGGGTTTCTTATACTTCGATGACGACACCAAGTTCTGTTTTCGATTATAATATGAAGACGAAGGAGATGAAATTGTTGAAAGAACAAGAGGTTGTGGGTGAATTTGATAAAAGCAATTATGTCTCTGAACGCCTTTACGCAACGTCTCGTGATGGTGTAAAAGTGCCGATTTCATTGGTTTATAAAAAAGGCTATAAGAAAGATGGCAAAGCACCATTATTGCTGTATGCTTATGGTTCTTACGGCTCGAGTATGGACCCGTATTTTAGCAGTACTCGATTGAGTTTATTGGATAGAGGGTTTGCGTATGCGATTGCACACATTCGTGGTGGTGAGGAAATGGGACGTGGCTGGTACGAAGATGGTAAGTTATTGAATAAGAAGAATACGTTTAATGATTATATCGACTGTGGAGAGTTTTTAGTCAAAGAAAACTATACCAACAAAGGTCAATTGTACGCGATGGGCGGAAGTGCTGGTGGTTTGTTGATGGGTGCGGTCATTAATATGCGTCCAGATTTATGGAATGGCGTGGTAGCTGCTGTGCCCTTTGTCGATGTTGTTTCGACGATGTGGGACGAATCTATTCCATTGACGACCGGGGAATTTGACGAATGGGGCAACCCGAAAAACAAGGAATATTACGATTACATCCTCTCCTACTCTCCTTACGACAACGTGGAAGCGAAGGATTATCCAGCGATGTTGGTGACGACTGGTTTACATGATTCACAAGTTCAATATTGGGAACCTGCGAAGTGGGTTGCGAAGCTACGGGACTTAAAAACGGGCAACAGTCCATTGATGATGCACACGAATATGACTGCAGGACACGGTGGTAAATCTGGTCGATTTCAACGATTCAAAGAGACGGCAATGGAGTATGCGTTCTTTTTGGATTTGGCGGGAAAGATTGAGGTGAAAGATTAGTTAATTAAAATGAAGAATGAAGAATTGAAAATTAAGGGCATCTTGAAAAAGTCGTGCTTATTTCTAATTTTTAATTCTTCATTTTTAATTCTTCCTTGAATTTCCCTTACATTTGCCCAACAATTTATAAAAAATTAAATTCAGCATGAATAATAAGAAAACAAATTTCAAAATCGGTGTGTTAATTATTATGGTCGTAGCGGCAGCGATGAGTCGATTGATTCCACACCCACCAAATTTTACGCCGATTGGAGCGATGGCCTTGTTTGGCGCAGCATATTTTCCAAAAAAATGGATGGCGGTAGTCGTTCCATTGTTGTCCCTGTGGTTGAGTAATATGATTTTGGACAATGTTTTCTTCTCAGGAAGTTACGAAGGCGTTTTTCAATGGTTTAGTCAACCTTTCGTGTTTTTAGCGTTTGGATTGACCGTAGCTGTTGGTTGGTTGTTGTTGAAAAAAGTAAGTGCTGGTAGCGTTTTAGCAGCGGCTTTAGTCAGTTCAGCAATTTTCTTTTTGGTGGTAAACTTTGGCTTCTGGTTGAGTTTCTCCCCGATAAAGAATGTCGGTACTTTGTTCGCTTCTTATGTGGCTGCAATACCGTTTGATTTGATGACTTTAACGAGTAATTTAATCTATTCTGCTATCCTTTTTGGCGCGTATGAAACGTTAAAACAACGTATTCCTGCTTTGGCAACAGCAAAATCATAGATTTCACGATTGATATTTACTTGATAAAAAAGCCTGAATGTATTTGCATTCAGGCTTTTTTTATTGCGGTAATTTGTAATTTTGAATAGGAGGAGTACGAAGTTTTTAACACATAACGATTTCACATAGCGATTTCACATAGTCACATAGCTTTTCGAAGGTTAAATTTAGCTAAGTACGTGACATTATTTATTGGGGTAAAATTTGAAAGTAAGATTTTTTCGATAGTTTTCTTTTAAAAATCGTTGCATGGTCTACATCACGGAACTATTTTTAAGAGGAAAATAGCGGAATAAAGATGTTTTCAAATTACCCCAATAAATAGTGTCACGTACTTATGTACTATATACTCATAAAAACTTGTAAAAAACCAAAATTTATGTTCTAAATAATTGACAATCAATTATTTAGAACATTTTAAAATTAACCTAAATAACTAAAATTAAACTGCAAAAAGCTATGTGGCTATGTGAAATTGCTATTGTGAGCTATGTGTTTAAAACGGCGTCTAAAGTCACCACTACGAAAAAAGCCAACCATTGAAACATCAATGATTGGCTTTTATATTTTAAGAACACGTCGAAACGCGCTTTAATCTTAATCTTGTACTACGTTAAAGTTGATACGGGTATCTACTTCTGGGTGCAATTTGATAACTGCTACGTAAGCACCTAATTCCTTTACATCCGGAATTTCGATTACTTTACGGTCAATTTCCATATCTAATTGCTCTTTCAAAGCATTTGCGATTTGAATATTGGTAACAGAACCAAAGATTTTACCACTTGTACCAGCTTTTGCACCAATTTTCAAGGTGTTTTCGCTTAGTTTCTTAGCGATATTTTTGATATCCCCTAACAAACGCATCATTTTCTTGGACTGACGGTGTTCGTAATCCGCCAAGCGTTTCATGTTGGTATCATTGGCAATAATCGCCATACTTCGTGGGATAAGAAAGTTACGAGCATAGCCGTTTTTCACTTTCACTACCTCGTATTGCCCACCTACTTTATCTACATTTTCTAAAAGAATAATATTCATCTTAAAGGAATTTGGAAAATGCTTCTTTTAAATGGTACTATATATAATAGTATCAAAAACATTTTCAGACTTACAAATTTAGACAGAAACATCTTTAAATGCCTACCGTGTGCCGTGTGTCGGTCACCGTATACCGTCTAACTATTTCATCAAATCAGCCACATAAGGTAACATACCCAAGTGACGGCAACGTTTTACTGCCGTAGAAATTTTACGCTGGAATTTCAAAGAGTTACCAGTGATACGGCGAGGCAAAATTTTACCTTGCTCATTGATAAATTGTAACAAGAAGTCAGCATCCTTGTAGTCAATGTGCTTAATACCGAATTTTTTAAATCGGCAATATTTTAGTCGCTGTGAACCAATATTAGGATTTGATAAAAATTTTATATCGTCTCTAGAAGCCATAATGCTTAGAATTTTAATGTTGAAAAATAGCTGATGACATCACATCATCAAGTAAACCATGAAGATTTTACTCTTCCTCGTCCTTTGCTACTGGTGCTGCCGGAGCAGGTTTAGTAGCTGGTGCTGGTGCAGCAGCTTTAGGAGTAGGAGCTGGTTTTGCCGTTTGGTTACGGTCATCACGGTTGCGGTTGTTACCACGTCGATCATTACGTCCACCCTTCTCACGAACTGGCTTCACTTTTCTAACAATCTTTTTCGCTACACCGATTTTACCATCTCGCTTGTCTTGGTTGTATTGCACAGCATACTTGTCCAATGATACGGTCAAGAAACGCATAATCGTTTCATCACGACGCATCTGCAATTCCATAACAGCGATAAGGTCACCATTTTCAGCTTCAAATTCAACACAGTAATAAACTCCACTGGTCTTTCTGTTGATTGCGTAAGCCAATTCTCGCAAGCCTAATTCGTTCACTTGAACGATTGTAGCACCTGCCTTTTGAATCATGTCCACATACTTTTGAGCGGTAGCTTTGATATCTTTACCGTCTTGTACTGGATCCACAATGAATGTTACTTCGTAATTGCGCATTTATAATAAAATTTGTTAATGTTCCTGATACGGATTAGCGATTGATTATAAGCCTTTTCTGTCAATCACAACCTTGGTATAATTCGTAAAAAGAACGGAATAAATATATTCTGTCAGAAAAGGCGCGCAAAAGTACCTTTTTTCAGGGAGAATAAAAAATGAAATTTGCTTTTTTTTAAGAAAAATCGATTACTTCGGTTGGCAACCCATGCCTTATCTTCTTCCGCAGTTCATAATTCAACCCTAACTATCCAAAGCAGGACGATAAAAAAGGTTATTTTTTTGAAGAAGTGGCAACCACTCAATGAATTGGGTAGCGTAATATAGGTAAGTAGAGTGACCTTAAATAATCGACACTTTTGACAGAGGATATTTTTTGTTTAAGAAATTTAAAAAATCCTTTAATAGTCCTTCTATTGAAGGCGTTTTTAAGTTTTTTAAACGGAAAATAGTCCTATCGAAAAGTGTCGATTATTTAGAGGCACTTACTTAAGTAACACTTAGTTATTTGCTGCGAGTAATAGAAGGCAGCATACCCCCTGAAATTTTTTATCGTTACTAAATCACTCCGATAGATTTCTTTTATTATTCCGACAACGACAAACAACCCAAAAAAGCTGAAAATAATCATCATTCAATCATGGTATTTCGTAAAAATCAACATGCCAAATGTCATCGACAATATCCCACCTGTTTTAATGATTTTTTTCCAAACTTGGCTTTCCGAATAAAATTCAGTGAATTGAATAAATAATAGCATTAGACTTCCACAAAGAATAAGCATTGCGGTAATTGCAAAAGGGCGCGCGAGATTAAAAACACTATTCATCCCTTTTTCATTCATCAAATTACACCAAGTAATTATGAACTCAATCAAACCCTACATCATCGATATTGGCTTGTGACCCTCCAGGATATAATGTTAATATCTAAAGATAAAGTATTCCAAAAACAAAAATTCCAACCAGTGGAATGCTATTGATAAGTAAGATTTTATTTACTCTATTTTATTCCACTTTTTAAGAAAAATTGATTTTAAGTAAAAACGATTCAATAACTTGGGCCATTATGCTTGTCCTTTTCCCTTCTAAAAAACACAAAAAATAGTTCCGTAACGAAGGCTATGCAACGATTTTTTGAATTCTTTAGAAGAAAAAATTACGGCGCATTATGGTCCAACTTATTAAATCGTTTTTACTAAAGTATCATTTTAAAGCTCTACGGTGAAAAGTGTGGGTCAATATGAGAAGCGAGAAAATCATAAGATTTTCGAGCTTCAAAAAAAACAGTACGCATTGCCTACGGCAATGCGGGAGGGGTTCTTGAGGGAGAGAAACGGTTTTGCAAAACCATTTTTCTCCCTCAAACTCCCTTTATTAAAACTTACCCACAGTTTTCACCGTAGTGCCCATTTTAATAATGGATGGTAAATTGCGATAATTTATTAAACCTCTAAGATTTAGTAAACATTACCTCGAATCGTTAGACTTCTTACCCTTTAAAAATACTCGTCTGAAATTTAGATTTTAGCAACCATTTCCCGTCCACTTCCTTTTCTTTTTGTAATCCATTCGCATAATTTTCACCCCTGCTGCCCGTTGTTCTTCATAGCGTAAGGTTCCGTCTGCATTCCAGCCACGCTGCGTCCCTTCTTCCAAGCCATTGATATAATTTTCTTCAAAATATTTGGTCATGCCATCATCGTAATACCCGACGAATTTTCCATGCGGGATACCATCTTTAAAAGAAAAGTTGCGCTCTACATTGCCACTTTCTATATACCAACCCATTTCTTTTTGTTTCAAACCATTGACAAAAGTGATTTCTCGATATTGATTGTTGTCTAAAAAATCATCATGACCACCCCGTGTAAGGTTCGTCATTAAAATAATACACATTAACACCATTTTCATTAACGACTTTTGGATGCAAATCGACAATACTTGGAGGAGTATTTTCTACTTTCGCTAAAACAGATTGACCCAAAAATAGGATTAGAAAAATAAACTTAAAAAATAGGATTTTTTAAGTTTTACAATTTTTTGATATGAAAGATGTATCAAAAATAAGAACTGCGGTATCAAATTAGATAGTGCCACAAATGTGCACTTTTACAGTTTAGGTGCTTTTGTTCATCAAAGGGGTTTTTGTCCCTTAATACCCCTCCCGCGTTGCCGTAGGCAACGCGCACGGTGTTTTTTGAAGTTCGAAAATCTTACGATTTTCTCGCTGCTCAAACTTAAAAGAACCTTCGTTTACACGGTAATAAATCACTTTTTCAATAAATGGT
>JBLHWU010000118.1:0-20334 GCA_047629355.1 Saprospiraceae bacterium
ATGTACCTCTGCCGCTTGACTTAACAAATCAGCTGCAAATAGATTCGCTGAACCGCCACCGATGAGGATGATTTTTTTCATGAAAATTTTATTAAAATAAGAGAAAATAAAATATTTAATTCGCTGATTTGGCTACATTTTGCTTGGTTAATAGGCTTAGTTTTGCCTTCTTTTAAATAAAAACTAATTATGAAAAATATCGCTATTTTAAACTTAATTGCTGCCCTTTTATTATGCTTTTCTGTTGAAAATTACGCTGCAAATTCGGTGAACAATACTACTGCTCTTGACATTAAAAAACAAAAGATTAAAAAAGGAGAAAGGCAGAAAAAACAGTAAAATCGTGGTTCAAAAGTGCTAGAAAAGCGTTGAAATCCCACTTCAAAAAGAAGAAAAAAACGCGAAAGAACAAAGTCGGTCGATTCTTACTTTTCTTAGGATTAACAGCTCTTGTACTATTTCTAGTGATAGTATTTGGTTTGATTTTACCTTGTAGTATCGGCTTGGCTTGTAAATTGGGATTTTGGCATATCGCAGGGATAATTGCTACGATTGCTGCTTATTTATTTTTTATTCAAAGAATATAAATTATTGATGACTGAAAATATAGGAGTTACTTTCAAAAGTAACTCCTATATTTTCAGGAGAGATATTTAGTACTTTAAATACTCAACCTCTAACTCTGATTGTCAATAAACTTAATCCCTCCTCGAATCCGTTGCAACAATTGCTCAATTAGTTTCCCGCTTTTCTGGTATTTATCCATACTTTTCAAGCGTACCAAAACACCTTCGAGACTATCTAATTCTCGTTTCAAAAAGCCAACTTTTCGTTTCCCTGTCAAGCTGGAAATCCGAGCATCCAAACCAAATGTTCTTGTCATTTGCTCGGTATTGTCTTGTAGCAAAATCAACTCTTCGCGTTCAAATTTAATGAAGGCTTTAACATTTTTATTATCCGTTTGCTGCGTTGGCTTAGGATTTATTTGAGGTGCTTCTCGTTGAGGCTTTTCGCGGGAAGGCTTATTTCTTTGCGTTGGTTTCTCAGCGGATTTTTTAGGTTTTAACTTTTCTTTCTTTACTGGTGGCTTATTTTTTGCTTTAGAAAGGCGCTGTGTTGGTGCAGGCTTTTCTTTAGCTTTATTGCGCACATAAATCAATTTGAATCGTCCTCGTTGCGTATCTCGTTGCTCAATTTCAAACTGCCCAATGGCATTAATCATCGGCGTCAATTTCTGAAAGCCATAATTCCGAGCGTCAAAATTCGGTTGCTTCTTCTGCAACAAACTTCCTACTTCTCCCAAGAATGCCCATCCGTCATTATCCGCCAAATCTTCAATTGTCGCAGCGATTAATTCAACTACTTTTGGCGTTACTTTTTCGAGTTGATTATCGACTTCTTCTTCGTCTTTGGTATCTGCTTTCTTCGATTCCGCCTTCTGCTTTTTCAAAATTTCAATATATATAAAACGGTCACAGGCCACGATAAACGGGTTCGGCGTTTTCTTCTCTCCTATACCAAAAACCGTCATGCCCGCTTCCCGCAGTCTCGTCGCCAAGCGCGTAAAATCACTATCACTTGACACCAAACAAAAGCCATCGACTTTATCAGAATACAAAATATCCATTGCGTCAATAATCATCGCCGAATCTGTCGCGTTTTTTCCTGTCGTGTAGCCATATTGTTGAATAGGCGTAATGGCATTTTCGAGCAACACATTTTTCCATTTGGATAAATGTGGCTTCGTCCAATCGCCATAAATTCGCTTGATGGTTGGATTACCGTATTTCGCAATTTCCTCCATCATCTCCTTAATATAGCGAGAAGGTATGTTGTCACCGTCGATGAGGACGGCAAGTTTTAATTCTTTTTCCATCAGGAAGTAGTATTTTTTTGTAATTGGTTTTACATAGAAATTAAAGGCTCAAAGTTACCATTTTTTTTTTGGATGTTGATTAGACTTGTTACCCTTTAAAAATACTCGTCTGAAAATATCTTTTTCCGCTATTTTTCTTTAAAAAATCATTCAATAAGTAGGTGATCTTAAATAATCGACACTTTTAGGTCACCTATTTAGAGGGACTATTCAATGATTTTTTAAAGGAAAACTAGCAAAAAAACCTAAATTTCGTACACTCTATTTTAAAGGGTAACAAGTCTATTTTTTAAAAAAAAGTTGTATCATCGCTATTTCAAATATTACTCTAATGCGCCGAATTTACTCAAATCATTAATTCAAATCATTAAAACATGTACCGAAAATTTAGTTTTTTAGCGTTTATCTGCTGCTGTTTTGCGGCTCCAATATTTGCGCAAAGCACCATCAATATCGACGACCTTGCCGCTCAAGTCGAAGAAAAAGTGATCGCATGGCGACGCGACTTTCACGAAAATCCGGAACTCTCGAACCGTGAATTTGAAACAGCGAAAAAAGTAGCTGCACACCTGCGTTCCTTGGGTATTGAAGTCACTGAAAATGTTGCAAAAACAGGTGTAAAAGGTGTTTTAAGAGGTGGGGAGCCTGGCCCAACCGTGACATTACGTGCCGATATGGATGCATTGCCCGTAACCGAACGCGTTGATATTCCTTTCGCTTCGAAAGTCAAAACGACCTATTTGGGCAGCGAATCAGGCGTAATGCACGCTTGTGGACATGATACGCACACGGCAATGTTGATGGGAACAGCCGAAGTTTTATCCAAAATAAAAGACGACTTGCAAGGGACGATTGTTTTTATTTTTTAACCTGCGGAAGAAGGTGTGCCTCCGGGCGAAGAAGGTGGTGCAGAATTGATGATTAAAGAAGGAATTTTGAATAATCCGCAAGTAGATGTAGCTTTTGGATTGCACATTAGCTCTAATTTGGAAGTTGGTAAAATCCGTTACAAAGCAGGGGGCGCAATGGCTGCAGCTGACCGTTTTGTGATTAAAGTGAATGGCAAACAAGCGCATGGCTCGCGTCCGTGGAGTGGCGTTGACCCGATTACGGTGGCGGCGCAAATTATCATGGGCTTCCAAACAATTATCAGTCGACAAACGGAATTGACGAATGAGGCTGCGGTAATTTCTGTTGGAAAAATCAGCGGCGGTGTGCGCAATAACATCATTCCTGAATCTTGTGAATTGGTCGGCACGATTCGTACCCTTGACCCAGATATGCAGATAATTATCCACGAAAAGATACGCAGAACAGCAACTTTGATTGCAGAAGCTGGCGGCGCAACAGCAGATGTCGATATTCAAATCGGCTACCCTGTGACCTTCAATAGTTTGGAATTGACGCACGAAATGTTACCGTCTATGTTTGAAACTGCGGGTGAAGATAACGTGATTGTTTCCAAAGCAATTACGGGTGCGGAGGATTTTTCTTTTTATGCGCAAGAAGTTCCTGGCTTGTTTTTCTTTCTTGGTGGCATGCCTAAAGGAATGGATGCTTTTGATGCTTCGGGACACCATACGCCTGATTTTTATGTGGACGAAAGTGGCTTTGGTTTGGGTGTGCGGACGATGTGTAATTTGGCTTTGGATTATATGGCGGCGCATCAGTAAGGTGTTTAGACGCGTTCACCCACAGTTCCTAAAGGGGAGCAGATTCGAGATTAATCATTGAAATTCCTTCATTTGCTTGAATTAGCTCCCCTTTAGGAGCTGGGGGTGAACACGTCTCATTTTAAGGACAGCATTTTGTCATTTTCCTTTTTTTACTCAAAAAATAAAGAAATACTCGCTTAATTTGCACCTTAAAATTAAAAACAATGAAATATTTATTTGGACTGTGTTTGATGTTTTTTGGAACGGTTGGAATGCAGGGGCAGATGGTTTTTAAAGGAATTATCACAGATAAAGAAGGAGAGGTTTTAATAGGAGTCAACGTTGTGATAGTTGGGACAAAATTGGGAACGAATTCCAATGTTAATGGAGAGTTTGAATTAGAATCTACAGAAAATACTGATTCTTTGTTCGTAGAATTTAGTTATATAGGATATGAAAAGGTTCTTTTTAATTTAAAATCTGATAATTTGAATACGGTAATAATGCCTCTTGGTTTAAATATCATTGAATGTTATTTTGGTCCTGTTATTACTGCAAAACGCATCTTCTGGAAAGACAATACCCCAACCGCCACTGACATCTCCCTCCCTCAATTGCAACTCGATAACCAATCCATCATCACTCCGGTCCTCAATCGTGTCCCCGGCATATTCATGCACTCAGGGGCACTTAATACCAACCGAATTACGATACGGGGCATCGGCAATCGTTCACCATTTGCAACAACGAAAATCAAAGCATATCTGGATGAAATTCCTTTAACGACGGGTGCAGGCGAGACGACGATTGAAGATATTGATATGAGTTTGATTGAAAATGTACATGTTGTAAAAGGCCCAACCGCGAGTATTTATGGCGCAGGATTGGGTGGCATGATTGGCTTGGGAACAGGCGATATCTTGAATCGCAATAACTATGTAGCGACGGAAATGATGCTCGGTTCTTATGGGTTGCGCCGCAATAATGTACAAGTTAAATTGGGAAAAGCTGCTAAATATAGCCTACAATTAGGCTTCAATGACACCCACAACGATGGCTATCGCGATAATAATGAATATGATAGAACAGGACTTACTGGTATCTTTTCTGTTGCGCCAACTGCGAATAGTCGCTTGACGGCATTGGTGAATCATGTGAATTTAAAAGCCTTCATTCCAAGTAGTTTGAATCAGGAAGACTTTGATAATGAACCGACGAAGGCGGCGTTTACTTGGGGGAAAGTGAAGGGGTTTGAAGATTATGATAAAACGTTGGTTGGGCTGTCGTATCAATGGGGCTTGTTTGAAAACAAAATACAGAATACGACGAGTTTATTTTCCAATTCACGAGACAGCTACGAGTCGCGCCCGTTTAATATTTTACAAGAAAAATCGCTGGCTTTGGGTGGTCGAACAATGTTTTCGACTTCGATGATTGAACAATTAAATTTGAAAGTCGGTGGTGAATTTTTTCATGAAAATTACGATTGGCAAACGTATGAAACGAATGATGGCACAATCGGTGAATTATTGAGTAACAACCGTGAAATTCGTAGCTATTACAACATCTTTGCACAAGCCAATTGGATTGTTTTTGACAATACCAAAGTTGTCGCAGGGATTAATTTAAACGATACCAATTACGATTTGACTGACCGTTTTTTAACGGATGGTGACGACCAAAGTGGGGATTATTCCTTTGATTTTATTGCCTCGCCGTCGCTAATGATTGAGCAACGAATTGCGGGGGTTTCGAATACTAATTTAATCGTTTTTGGCTTAGTTAGTCATGGTTTTTCGCCACCGACACTGGAAGAAACCTTAACTCCTGATGGTCAAATCAACCCGGATATTCAACCCGAAAAAGGTTGGAATTTTGAAATAGGCGCCAAGGGGAATTGGAAAAATTTGACCTACAACATCTCTGCGTATTCCATGCAAATCGATGATTTATTGGTCGCTCGCCGCACCGACTTTGACCAATTTGTGGGCATCAATGCTGGAAAAACACAGCACAATGGCTTGGAAGTGGCCTTGGAACATCAATTTCAGCGCGATGCGACTGATTTTACGACCTTCGTTAATTACACTTTTTCGGACTATACTTTTAAAGAATTTATTGACGGTGAAGACGATTATTCGGAGAATGAATTGACGGGCACCGCACCGCATTTGCTAACAGCAGGGCTGCGCGTGAAAAACGATTTGGGCATTTATGGAAATATCAATTATCAATACACGGACGCGATGCCGATGCGGGATGATAATTCGATTTATTCGGAAAGTTATCAGTTGTTGAATGCAAAAATTGGCTTTGAAAAAACTATTTGGGAGGATTGTAGTTTTGATATATATGCGGGAGTCAACAACA
The DNA here is from genome assembly GCA_047629355.1 of Saprospiraceae bacterium. GTDB lineage: Bacteria > Bacteroidota > Bacteroidia > Chitinophagales > Saprospiraceae > CAYUNA01. The sequence goes on from JBLHWU010000118.1 coordinate 5,902, forward strand.
TTTTCGATGCACAGTATGCGTCGATGATTTTGATAAATGCGGGGAGTTTTGGTGGCAATGCACCGAGGTATTATTATCCGGGATTGCCGAGGAACTTTTATGGAGGAGTGCGGTTGAAATATACTTTTTGAGGATGGAAAATTAGTTAGGAAAGTTACACAAATTGAACGGATTAGAAGGAATTTCTACCAGTAGATTTGATGCGTTTTTTCTGATCTGCTTTTTTGTTTTCGGGTTGGAAACCCGAAGGACAGGCTTCTGGGGGTTAAAAATCCGAGTTACTTGATTTTTTTTAAGGCATCAGGTCTGTTTAAAATCCGTCTCATTCGTTCAATCCGTGTAACTATCCTTCCAGCATAGCAACTCCGTATAACAAACAACAAACGAATTCTAAATTTTTATGGAAATAAAATACATCAAGCACGAGGACATCGATAAAACGAAATGGAATTCCTGCGTTCACTACGCGAGGAACGGAAATGTCTTCGGTTACAAGTGGTTTTTAGACAATACAGCACAAGAATGGGATGGTTTAGTTGAAGGCGATTATGAATCGGTAATGCCCTTGCCGTTTACGTATAATTGGTTGAAAAACAAGCAAGTACGTCAACCAGCGCTATTGCGTGAATTGGGTATTTATTCTATCAATGCTTTATCACCAAAGCGAATTGAAGCATTTTTTAACAATATTCCAGCTGAGTTTAAATCCGTTCAAATGCGGCTGAATGAGCAGGTGAAATTTCCAGCCAATCATGGTTTTAAAATTGAAAAACTAGAAAATCACCAGTTGTTTTTAGCACAGCCGTATGAGGAATTAGCGGATAAATTTAACCGTGATTTATTATTAAAATTGGAGGAAGCGGAGAAAATTAGACTGCTGCCTTCCAATCAATTGAAGCCCGAATCTATCGCTGAATTTTATAAAAAATATGCCCCAAAAACGAAAGAAACCGAAGAGCATTTTCACGCCTTGCAACGAATTATGTGGAATGCCATGCACCGGGGATGGGGTAGTGCATCGGGTGTTTTAGATGAAAACCGAGAGTTATGTGCCGTCAATTTCTTTATTTACAGTCATGGAAAAGTGTTGAGTTTGTGTGCTGCGGAATCACCGATTGGAAAGGCAAAAAATGCACTGGCGTTTTCGTTTAATATGTTGTTAAGGAGTCATGCGGGACGTCCGTCGATTCTAGATTTTAATGGACAAAACGGAGAATTGGCAGCTGCATTGGGCGCGCAGAAGAATCATTATTTTGAAATTGAAAAGAAGGGTTGGTTTTAGGTAACTCAGATTTTCAATCCGATATTAAGTAACTGGTAGTAATTAGTTGATTCCCTACTAAAGTTAAAGAACATTTTAGAGACTTATCGGATTGGAAATCCGAGTTAATTACCTGAACACAAATAATCGAACGTCTAAAAAGTATCTTTTTCAGTTATTTTCCTCTAAAAAATACTTCAATAAAGGGATTATCTAAGAATTTTTTAGAGAAAACTAACAAAAAAATCTTACTTTTTTGATTGTTCGATTATTTATGCCTAGGTACTTAAGTAACGCGTAGTAATTAATTAGGTAATTTTATAAACATCTTTTTCCGCTATTTTTCCCTTAAAAATTTCTTCAATAACACTGGCTATTCAAGAATTTTTAAAGAAAAACTATCGAAAAAATCTTGTCTAAAAATTTTACCTGATTAATTACTACGCGTTAATTACTTGAATTATCCTTTCAAAAACGCATCCACCTTCTTCAATTGTTCCAGATTCCCTAAAACAATAAAACTGCATTTTTTTTGTATTTTCACATCAGGTGCAGGATTAACGATATAGGTTCCGTCCGCCTTCTGAAAACCAATTACATTACCACCTGTTGCATCTCCAAATTTCATTTCAGCAATCGATTTTCCGTGATGTTTTTCAGGGAACTCTTCGTATTTGATAGCCCGCATATTCACCTCTGAAATCCGCTGATTGACAAGGAACGAAAAGAATTCAATCGCACCAGGACGACTAATCAAACTCGCCATATAAAAGCCACCAATTTGCTCCGGCATAATGACTTGGTCAGCACCGGCAAGTTCCAATTTTTTCTTAGTTTTGGGTATTCTTGCCCGACTAATAATGTGTAGTTTCGGATTTAACTGTCTGGCAGTTAGTACTGTAAATACATTGTCCGTGTCATTACCAAGTGCAGAAATCAAGCCGCGCGCTTCCATAATTCCTGCCTCTTGCAATAGCTCATCGTGGGTAGCATCGCCTTCGAGATAGAGTAATTTTAGCTCGTTTTTTTGAATTTCTTCAATTTCTTCCTGATTCATGTCAATGATGACAAAAGGGATATTGTGCTGCATAAAATTCTCCGCAATCTCCTTCCCATGCTTCCCGTAGCCACAGATAATGATGTGATTTTCGAGCTGACTGATTTTGTCTTTTATCAAATTGATGTGCATATTTTTGAATAGTTGACCTTCGATGATAAAACTGGTAAAAACGGAGATACTGTAAGCGAAAATTCCAATATTGAATATGATAAAAATAGCCGAAAAAATCTTACCCGCATCACTTAACGGCTGCGCTTCCGTAAATCCAACCGTCGAAATCGTAATAACGGTCATGTAAAAAGCATTGATAAAGGTGTAATTTTCTAAATTCATATAGCCCCCAATACCAATTAACATGGACAAAAGAACCATTATAAGAGCCGTTTTGACATTGAGTATCGATTTATTATAGGTATAGCCCGCAAGTTGAAATCGAAATTTGGATTTACTATTTTTCATCGCGGCAAAGGTAAAGAAAATGGTTTTATAAAAACCATTTGAGTATATTACAAATCAGGGGCATTGTAATATGTTTGACTTTCTGAAGCGAGAAAATTCTAAGATTTTCGAGTTTCATCAAACATAACCACGCGCCGCCTGCGGCGGTACGGGTGGGGTATTGAGGGTAAAAAATGGTTTTTAAAAACCATTTTTTACCCTCAAACTTCTTTTGGTCATATAAGGACTTCCCTAATTTCTAATACACTCAAATCATTTTCATCCTCAAACTCCTCTTGGTTAAATATAAAAACTCCCTCGTGCCGAATGTGGCACGAAGGAGGCAAATTAAATTAATATGTTCACTTTTTTGTAACTACTCAGGTAGCGGATACATTAGTTTTTTTGGCATGATTCGATAAAAGTATCTTGGATATTAGGTAAAAGCTGTATCTGCTACCTCGCTTTCGATATAGGTAACAGACCAGACTTTTTCTTTAATATTTAGAGTATTTGAAAGATTTAGTCATTCTTCAACCAACGTGTCCGCTATCTGATTAGGTACCTTTTTTTAAAATCTATCGACTTCTTTCAATCACAAATGGAATTTTCTCTGCGGTTCCATTTGCTTTTTCTAAATAAATAAAATACAAGCCTGGCGATAGACCAGATACATCAAATTCATAATTTAATTGTCCTGCCTGCAATGTTTTTATCGCAGCAAGTTCTCCCATCGAAGAAACCAAGTGGGCAGTCCTTATCTCCGTGTTTTCTACTTGTTTTTGTACCTTTAATTGAATGTATTCCATTGCTGGATTTGGAAAAATAATTACTGTAGGTTCATTGTTAATAAAGACTTCTGCTTCGTTGCTAAAGATTGCCTCTCCTGTAGGTTGCCCTGCGATGACTTGATAAATATTCGTTTCACTCTCAGGTGCTTCATCCAAATATTCATAAGGACCAGCTGCGCTTCCTTCTATTTCAGCAATTATTTCCCAATCTCCATTTGCTGATTTTCTTTGCAAAATGAAAATTTGCGCTTCGTCATCTTCCAGTTCCCAAGTCAGGATAACCGCATTATTATTGAGGGGCACTGCAACTAAATCAAACGGTGGCAGCGGATTTTGAATAAGTGGGCAAATACCTGGTGTCCAAGAAGTGACGCCTGCATAGTTGAGGGCGAAACAATCGTTGAAATAGGTAATATTATCACATCCACAAACGGGTTCGAAGATGGCTATACAAATAGCTGAAGGGTCAATCAATATTTGGTCAATACAGTCTGGATTCTGGTCGCAATCAGGCATGATGATAGACTGTTCGGTATGGCAACACCAATCAAAAATATCAATATTCCCATTGATTAATAAAAATTTGAAATCAATGGATTGACCAGCCGTTGCGCCGCAGATGGTAATGGTTTGGGTCGTTGTCGCGCCAGGAGGAAGGGTAATATTCCAAGACGTTGGACTTGGTGTAATCGTTAACCCAGGCGTTTGAAATAAAATAGCAACCATATCCACATTCTGCGGACTACTTGAACTATTGGCCGTATTGTTTTGAATGGTAAAAGTATAATCAATACAACCATCGGGAAGACAAGTAATATCTTCTTCTAAAAATTTGACACAAGGTTCGCAATAGAAAGTCAAAGTATCGACACAAACTATGCTCTCTTCTCCCATAGCATCTATCGTTATCCATTCAAATTCGACTTGTTGTGGTGTCTGACTCCAATTTTGAATATTATCAAAACAGAAATTCATCGCTTGTGAAGACAATCCCGTTGGAATCGGAATCCCACCCGTTCCTGTCCAATCTAAGCTTGTTGCTGTTCCTGAAACATCCCAGCCAGTACCTGCTGTTTCTCCCGCAAAATCGACACCTGGAGTCAATAAATTGGTTCTAATTTTTGTAAAATAATTAGGCACCCAATTATTGGTAACATCAATGGAATGGCAGCATCCGTCTGTTGTACCAGGTGTTTCCATAGCTGCCAAATCTATGAATTCTTTATCACAAGGGTCACAAGGGTCAAGGGTAATGCAAGTTTCAAAATGGCAACAGACATCATTTTCTAAATTAAAATAACTGACTGTAAAACAGTATGGTGTAGGATTTACCACCGTATTATTTGGTGTGAAAACGGTATTGAAAATCGGGGAAACCCCACCATTAGCAGGAATATTGACATTCATAAAGGTCGGATTAAAAATACCGCCCGGCGCAATACCTGAAAAGAAACTCGCTGCCACAACATAAGGCGTATTGTTGATTAAATGAAAACTAATGTTGAAGGAACCATCGGGGTTGCAAGTCAGGGTGTCAATGATCATTTCACCACAGTCATCTTCGCAAATAGAGGCTTGTTCTAAAGTTATGTCATAAAAATCCTCAAATTGATTGATGTCGTAGCTAACCTCAATGACTTGTGGATTTTGAGTATTGGTCGGTAATTCAAAAAACTCAAATGGAATGGTATCTAATACGGTTTCGCAATTATCCAAATTCAAATCCATTGCACCCATTGCCACATCCCAAGTTCCACCAAACGGGACAGGATTTCGTAGGTCAATTACCGTCAAATAATCTGCGCCAGAAGGTAAGTTAGCATGACCTAATTTGGCATTGGCATAAGCAGAGGTTTCGTAAGATTGTGCTAGGTGTTTCGTTTCCATATAGTTCCCTAAAAGGTTGAATTTAGAAATATGTAAACTTCGTCCAGTGCCATCAGGTAAGTACATTCCCGTGAAAATTTCATTATTGATTTCCACCGCAGCATTCATTGATTCTGAGTTAGCAGTGGTATATCGCTGTCCCCACATAGCATTTAAACTACCATCCAAATACATCAATAAAGCATCTGTTGCAGTACCTTGACCAAATTGACCACTCACTAAATAATTGCCAGTTGGTGTTAATTCAATGGATTGAAAAGTACAATCTTCAGGGTCACTATTGTAAACCACGGCGGTGTTTGCCACCCCATTGCTACTAACTGGCAAAATCGTTGCTCTCCAACCTGTTCCACTCGAATTTCCTGCTACGACACAACCTCCATTTCCCCAAGGAGCTAAGTCTAAAAATTGGTCATCTGCACCACCGCCAAATCTATAATCGTTCCACCAAATCGGATTGCCACAAGCGTCGATTTTTAGCAAAGAAAGGTCGTCTATCGAGCTAAATAGATTCCACCAACTCATAATAATATAAGTCTCCGCTACTTCATTGGTTCGGATGATTTTTGCACCCAAAATGCGCGAAGTATTTGGACGAACCAACTCTTGAATTGGACAAACAGGCGAGCCGAAGATATTAACTTTAACGGTCAACAGTTGACGAGTAGGATTGGTAAGTCCTTTGTATCCACACAACATAAATTCTTGACTGCCAATGTCATAAGCAAAAGAAGTAAATGAAGTTAGTTCGTGATAAGTTTTTGTCCAAATAAGGTCTCCATCCGCTTCAAGGCAAGAAAAAGTCGCTAATCTGGAGTTCACATCGTTAGGGTCTTCAATTGACCCGACTGCAAAATAGCCGCCGCCCGTAGGTGTTGAAGTACTGACGTATTCTATTTGTTGAAATGATTCGTTGTCAGCATTTCCGTAGTGATTGAAAAAAGGTTGAGCTAGCAAATTGCTGCAGGAACAGACGATAAAAACTAACGATAAGGTTAGTAGAAATTGAGTTTTAAAAAATTTCATAAGTTTTTTTTTAAAAATTTAAAAAATGCTCCTTGCTATTTTTCTTAAAGTGTCATTTGGTTGATTGCAGGCATAGATTGTCCACTTAAAATGCAGACCACTTATGCCTGAGTTTTTAAAAAAGCAAGGAAAATTTAAGTTGAAAAAGTTAGGAAGTTTGGTTTTTGAACGTATTAAAAGTTATTTGAATTATTTTTCAGATTATTGCTTCACATATCGTTGATTGACAATCACCACATAAGTAACCGCGCCATCATTCAACCACCCTGGGTCAAGTACCAAATCATCTGCGCCCGCTTCATTGCAGATATTATAATCTCCGCAAAGTCCACTGACCAATTGCCCATTCAATTCATTGAATTCGCCAAAAGACATGTAGCCAACCATCAATTCTGAAAAACTGCCCGCTTCAATTTCGATAGGCTGTCCACTATAAGTTACGTTAAGTTGACCGCCTGAATAATTGTAGTCTTTTTGTAATTCCAATCCATCTTCGATAAAAGTCATTTCTTTATCGGAGTCCAAAGTGATGGTTTCAAAATAACCATCGGTATCAAATCTGAATAAATCTGGAACATGGGTATTACTATTTGGAATGCGATTCCAGTCTCCATTTTGTCGTTCATAAGTATAGTAAGTTGGATTGGATTCAATACCCGCATATATATAAGTTGATGGATAATCTACGGTTGAGGTATCGTCTTTTTGACAACTTGTCGTTGAGAAAATTAATAACGTTGCTGCAATCAAATTTAATAAATTCTTCATTGTTGTTATTTAGATTTTTTTGAAAAATTGTTTCGTTTGATAGTTGATTGCATGAATTAAAGAAAGGTAATAGGTTGGATGGATTTTTTTTAGAAAAATCAGAAAATGATGATTTTCATCCTTAATAATCCCACACGTACTGCCGCAGGCAGCGCGCACGGTGCTTTTTGAAACTCTAAAATCTCGAAATTTTCTCGTGTTTTTTTTAGGTAGAAAATAAAATTATGGCGTGTTGGTATTTTAAATTTTTGGTAGTGCCACAAATGTGCACTTTTACAGTTTAGGTGCTTTTGTTTATCAAAGGGATTTTTATCCCTTAATAACCCTCCCGCGTTGCCGCAGGCAACGCGCACTGTGTTTTTGGAAGCTCGATAATCTTACGATTTTCTCGCTGCTCAAACTTAAAAGAACCTTTGTTTACACGGTAATAAATCACTTTTTCAATAAATGGTGGTGCACATTTGTAGCACTACCTAATTTTTCATCAATAAGAATGCCGCCACGCTGTGGCTTTGAACAAAATTAACTGCCTTGTTACCAAGAGGGTCGGCACGCTGTGCCTTTATTTCTGAATCTATTTATTTCGTGTTACTTAACCCCGTCGCCACCAAAAGAAAGCCAAAATCAAGACCAATAAAGCTGCAATCCTAGCCTCCCATTTCCACCATGAAGCAGTAGTCACAATCGGTGCCGTTTGTCCATAATGCACAAAACCAGCCCAATAAAAAGGAGCCAATCGTTCCATTCTGTCTTGGCTAGCTAAGTATTGTAATTTGGCTTGCTGCAAGGCGATGTGCTTGGATTCTCCTTTTGCCAAATGCTGATAAAAATAATCCATCAATTCTGCAGTAGTTTCGTCATTGACAGACCATAAACTCGTGGTCACACTTGGAATGCCCGCATAAGAAAAACCTCGCGCCAAACTCATCATTCCTTCGCCTTTGGCATAAGTACCAACGCCCGTTTCGCAGGCACTTAATACGACCATTTCGGCGGAAATTTGCTGCTGATAAAGTTCGTGGGCATAGAGATAATTGTCTGTAAAATAAATGCGGCTTTGTGCGGAGTTTTGGTCATCCACACAGGCGTGAGTTGCCAAATGTAAGATGCGACAATTGTGACTATTGGCTAAAAAATTATCGACGGAAGCTGCGTCTCCTGCCAGAATTTCTCCAGAAAAGTGTTGCGTGATTTTTTCCAGTTCTATTTGATTGAATGCCAGCGGACTCAAGCCATCAGGCGTACAAGAACGCAAGTCTGCTAAGATTTTGTTGCCTTTAAAAGTAGGGGCAAAACCAATTAATTTATTGTTGTTATATTTTTGAGTATCCGTTTTTTGTGTTTGAAACAGGGTTGCTGAGTTGGCATAGCCCACCGCATATTTTTTCAGTAAATAGGGTAAGTTTGCTGGTCTGTCCACTTTTTCTGAAAGTAAAATGTCGAATGGTAAATACGCCAATTGTCCATCAGGAACGATGATGAGTTCATTGATATTTTTGGGCAATTCATTTAAAATAGGAAATAATAATTGTTGCGAAAGTTCTTGGTTCATACCCGCAAATCTTTTCTCATCAACCGAAGCATCTGACGTTTTTAGAAAGGCACAGAATTGGGTAATATTTTCCTGTAAATTTCCTTTTGAAACCTTGTGAAAAATAGCATTATTTTGAGTAAGTCCAATGATATAAATTTCCTCTTCACCGACAAAAAATTCAATGAATGCCATTGATTCGGATAAACGATATTTAGCGAATCCCTTCAAATCAAGATTCAACCGTTGCGCCAAATATTTTTGATAGGTAGGATAAGCATCTCGCAAGGAGAATTCCAATTCCTGCAGTTGTATTGCTTTCGCATTGATTTTTTGAGTCAATGCGACCAATCGGCTGTCTGTTTTGTCCACTTTTCCCAAGTCCAAGCGTTCCCTTATTAAGTCGGCTAATGCTTGATTCCAGGTTTCTTTTTGCTGTAATAAGCTATCGGGAATCGCCGCTAATACTTCAACTTTACTACGTTGCGAAGCCTCCAATAAGAGCACTGATTTATTCTTTTCCATCAACTCAAATGCAGCTTGGGCATAGACTGGATTGTTCGTTTTTTCAAACAAAGCATAAGTCACGTTTAACGCTCTTGCAAAAACACTGTAAGTTTCCTTCAACCAAAATAATTTTGAGCCTTTTTGATAAAAATCGGAACGGAGGATACTGACCAATTCGCTGTAAGATTGGTAGGTTTGGTAGGCGGGATTGAGGTAGTTTTGATTGCCAGTTAAGCGATACAATTGGCGGAATGCACGGGCTTTATAATCCAAGGTTTTTAAAATACTGGTTTTGTTGTCCAAAACAGGTTCTTCTATCCAAATTGGGTTGGAAGTTGGTGCGTTATTCTTAAAGTGGTGGAGCAATAAAATTAGGGATTCTTGGAAGTAAGGCAAGGCTTCCTCTGGTCGGGTAAGTTCCAATAAGGTTGCTCCAAAATTATGATAAACATGGCTTTTTCGGGCATCTGAAAGTACTGTTTTATTAATAATTTCTGCTGCCTTTTCAATATAGTCTTGCGCTTTTTTAAGCTTTTTTTGATTTTTAAAAACAATGGATATATTTTGATAAACGGCAATTAAATCAATGGCATTTTCTTTTGAGTTTTTTAATAAATTTCCCTCAATCTCCGTATATTTTTGTAATGCGGCGTCATATTTTCTTTGTCCTAAAAGTGCCTCCGCAGCGATTTCCAAAACGCGAAAAGCTTCTGGAATTCCAGCATTTTGATAAATTTGGTAGGCCTTCATCGCGTAATCTTCTCCGTTTTTATAATCTTTCGTTTTATTACTTACCTCGCCCATATTCCAGTAGACATCTGCGAGTTCTATTGGTGCTTTTTCAAAGAGTTGTTGATATTGTGTAACCGCAGTTTCGTAGTAAATCATTGCGCCTGCATAATCTGACTGTTCCCCTAAAATATCACCCAATCTCGCTTGACAATCCACCACATCTGCCGCTGATTTATTGAATTTATAGACCCTATTTGCTGCTTTTAAACTCGCGACCGCCTCCTTTAGTTGCCCTAACTTACGTTCGCAATAGCTTGCCATATACAAACTATGTCCAACTAAGATGTTTGTTTCAGACAGTCCTTTTTTTCGGAGTTCAATTGCTCTTTGATAGGCTGTCAACGCGGTTTCGTAATCAAAATCATTGTAATAAAATCGACCTTTTTCATGATACAAATACCCTCTTTCTTTGGCTGAAAATGTAATTTTAGGATCAGTTATGTTATCGAAAAAGGTTTCTGTTGCGGCTGTCTTATTTAAATCAATGATAACGTCAACAGCTGTTTCTGCTACAATTTCACCAGAATACGTGTTGATTAAGGAATTAATTTTTTCAGTAAAATCTGCATTAGAAAGTAAAGTTTGTTTTAAAATAGCAGACAAATCTTGCTGTGCCATTGATACACTGGTCAAAAAAAGGAAGGAAGTCAATAGAAGACATTTCATATTTAATCGTTTGGTGAACGGTTTTTAGTAATTGGGGTAAATATACTGAAAACGTAAATCATGGGTAGAAAGTACTTATTTTATTAGGATTAAATCATGGTGATTTTTAAAATCACCATGATTTGGACTTATTATTTTACCGTTACTACGCGTTACTTAGTCACTTTAATTTACTGCATAAAAACCTTTCCTACAAACAATTCTGTCGCCGTCATTATTTGAAAAAAGTAAATCCCTTTCGGCATACCCGTTACTTTACTCCAAATAACTTCCTGCTTGCCACTACTTAAATTAAATTGCTGTTTATCAAGAACTTGTCCATGCCCATTGAAAACAGATAAGGCAGCTTGACCAATTCTCTCTAAAGTGAAATCTAAGTGAACTTCGCCATTTGAAGGGTTTGGATAAGCCCGCAACCAACTACTTTTTTTATTATTTGTGAATACCTCTTTCAAGCCTACAGGCGGGCAACCACAAGGAGTTGTTTGGACCTTTTGCATGGCTGAGACTGCATTTGGAATCAGAAAAGGAAATACAATTCTTCCTTCATTGACTAATGTATCTAAATTGGAAACGGGTTGAGCGGCTTCTGTCAACAAAACTTCTCGCAATACTGCCGGAGTAGCATGTGGTTCTGCGGCTTTCATCGCTGCAAGAATACCCGTGATATAGCCGGATGACATGGATGTCCCTTCTTTTACCCCATGTGCATTACCAACAAGGGTACTCACCCAATATCCACGGGCTGCCAAATCCACACTTTCCCCATAATTGGTATAATGTGGTTCGGCAGGTGTGCTATTAAAAACAACTAAATCGCCATTTATAATGGAGTCAATTGAAGCAACTTCAATGATGTTTTCTAAAATATAACCTCCTGGATAATGCTTTAAGTCATCATTATTGGTGGATTCATTACCCGCAGAAGCGACGAAAAGAAAGCCACATTCGCTATCTTCATTATCAAGTGCTGCGCTCAAAATCAAGGAAGAATCTCCTTGCCAGCCAAGACTCATATTGATGATATTCACTTGTTGATTTTTGGCATAAAGCACGCCACAAATGAGGTCAAACAGGTCGCCATCTCCATTATCATCCAATGTCCGAATAGGCATGATTTCCAAGACAGTTGAAGTCGTGTTGTAGTTGTGGAAAGTCGTATCAATAATGCCTGCGACGTGCGTTCCGTGTCCACTAATCAATGAAATTGGGTCAGCATCATTATCCGAAAAGTCCCAGCCAATCGAGTCAGCTGTTAGGCAATTATTGTTTGTATCGCTATTAGGATTGAGTGCTTCGAGTTCGTTATACGAAAAAATCGATTCAATGCCATCGTGGTTATAATCAATGCCATTATCAATCACAGCAACAACTATGGTATCGCAGTTGTCGAGGAATAAGGGCGGTGGGATGTCTTCCCAGGTAATTTTATTGTGACCAGTCAGTGCTAAGTTATTATCCGTTGTGTTATTTCCTTCGACGGGGCGGTTGCGGTCTACTTCTTTCGATTTGACATTCATGCGCAGCGATTCGATTTTAGAATTAATATTAATCAATGGTATCGTGGATGGCAGCACAATAATCAGGTCATTGGGAATCAATTGCCACAATTCGAGCGTGCCACAGACGCACATATCAATCAAATCAGCTTGAAATTCCATGCGCAACGAATCTTTAAAAGCTTGAGAAATGCCGTCGATATATTCGACAATGATTTGGTCAGGAAACACCTTGCCTCCAGAAGCATCTGTTTCGAATAATTGAAATTGCAGATTGTTGTAAATAGCTACAGATATGCCGTCATCACTGATTGCTAAAGTATATTGTCCTGCATCAAAAAATCCTGCCATCGAAATAATATAAGGAATATTGCTTTGCCCCACCGTGAAGCCACTGGGGTCTGTCCATGTATAAAGGGTGTTTGGAGTAATGAAATCAGGGTTTATTTCAGGCATTATAATCACCATGTCTCCTGCACAGCCATAAAAATATTGTGGGCCTTCAATGGTGACCTGCGCGTTTAGATTTATGTGAAAAAGAAGAATAGCAATGGAAAAAATGAATTTGCGAAAAAGAATTGTTTGGCTCATTTTAAAGATTTTTCGATTGTTTTAAAAAGAATTATTCTCTATTTATTGCAAAAAGATGGAAAACGTAACCCTTTTTACTGACAAAGTTAAAAAAAAAGCAAATAATTAAATCTTTTTGTTGAAATGCTATTACTTTGAGGCGATTAAAACAATAAAGTAAATAAGAGGATGAATCAACTTTCTGACCACCAAATTGTGGAGTTTCTACAATCTGGTAATTCGCAAGCGCAAAATACCGCGATGCGTCAATTGTATAAGGATTATTACCGCATGATTGCCAAATTGGTTTTGGACAATAGTGGTAGCGATGATTCGGTAAAGGAAATTTTTCAAAATGGTATCATCGTCTTTTTTAATAAAGTGAAACAAAGCGATTTTGAATTAAATAGCACTTGTAAAACTTTTTTATACGCCATTTGTAAAAATCTATGGCTAAGCGAACTCCGAAAAAACAAACGCCAAACGCCTCTTCAAACGCAGCATCAAGAAATTGCTTCGGAAGAAAATATTGCGGTCTCTTTAGAAGTGACCGAGCAGCAACAATTACTGCTTCAATTGCTGGAGAAAACGGGCGATGAGTGCAAAAAAATATTGTTGCGCTACTATTATTACCGACTTCGAATTAAGCAAATTCAAGAAGAACTAAACCTGACAAGCGAACAAGTTGTCAAAAACAAAAAAGGTAAGTGTATTGCCAAACTTAGAAAAATGATAGCGGATAATCCTGGCTATGAAAAAATGCTAAAATGATGAATGAGTACACCAATGACGACCACTTAATAGAACAATATCTCTTTGGCGATTTGTCTGGAATGGCTTTGCAAAATTTTGAAAAACGCATGGCTCAGGACACCAACTTTGCCAAGCACGTAGCGGTAGAAAAAAGTGTTTTTTCGGGTTTAGAAGCCTTAGGCAATCAGGATTTGAAAGCGCAATTGGAGCAAATACATCAGGAAGAAATTGCAGTACAACCAAAAGCAAAAATTAGGCGGATGTCTGCGCCAATTCGATGGGCAATAGCCGCAAGTTTATTAATAGTAGCTGGTTTTTTTATTTGGAATTGGCAGTCTGCGGCAACGCCCGAAACATTATTTGTAGCTAATTATGAATCCTTAGTTTTTGATGTTAATCGAAGCAGTGAGGCTACGGCAGATGGGCAAAAGATGGCTCAATTGTATCAAAAAAAAGATTACGAAGCCTTTTTAAATCAATATCCCATTTATCTGCAAAATAATCAGGGAATAGCAAAAGATACGCTTTATTTGGGCATCGCAGCAATGGAATTAAATCAGTTTGGAACGGCAAAAATATATTTCAAAACATTAGTGGAACAAGGCAAGTTTCAAGACGATGCGACTTGGTATTTAGCATTGCTTTCACTGAAAGAAAAAGACGTGGAGGAGGCAAGGAAGTGGTTGAAGAATATTTTGGAAGAGAATTTTGTAGCAACCCCTGCGAGAAAGCAAAAAGCTAAGGTTCTTTTGGAAAAATTATAAGTAAAAACGATTTAATAAGTTGGACCATAATGCGCCGTAATTTTTTCTTCTAAAGAATTCAAAAAATCGTTGCATAGCCTTCGTTACGGAACTATTTTTTGTGTTTTTTAGAAGGGAAAA
>JBLHWU010000119.1:0-19877 GCA_047629355.1 Saprospiraceae bacterium
CCTTTTCCCTTCTAAAAAACACAAAAAATAGTTCCGTAACGAAGGCTATGCAACGATTTTTTGAATTCTTTAGAAGAAAAAATTACGGCGCATTATGGTCCAACTTATTAAATCGTTTTTACTTACCGTTACTAAGGACGTAGAAAATAAATGTCAAGGTTAAAAAAATAAAGTGAGCAAATCGCAAGATTTTTAAGTCTCTATAAAACAGTTCGCACTCCCTGCGGCAGCGCGGGTGGGGTTTTTGAGGGGTAAAATTACCTAATCTTACCGCTTGCTAATCTTATTCTTAGAAATTGTCCGCTGCCGATTACACTTGTGCCGCCCTTCGTCAAACACTCGTTTTTTCAAATGCTTGGTTGCGCGATTTTGTACCCGCTCGCGCCACATTTTCCAACTTTTGAGCTTCATTTCTTGTTTCATCAACTTTATCACGTCCGACTCCGGCACGCCAAATTGTGCCTTGATTGCGTCAAAGGTCGTGCGGTCTTCCCAAGCCATTTCGACAATGCGGTCACAGTCGCGGTCAGTGAGTTCGTATTTTTTTTGAATGCGCATTTTAAATGATGCTTTTTAATGATTTTAGACAAAAAAATTTGATAGCTTATGTCTATCAGATATTAAACCGAAGTTTCCCTTTTTTGTTTTAGAAAAAGAGGATAGCTTTTCAATGAAAACTATCCTCTTCGTTTTGAGCTGGAAACCCGAATGACTACTGCTCGGGTTAGAAACCCGAGTTACTTTAGGACTACGACTTTACGCGTTAACACCTCTCCTCCAATCATCAAGCGCACCCAGTAAACGCCATTCGCCAAGTTCTTCAAATTGGCTTCAAACGTCGTTGCTGCTGCATTTTGATTAAAAATAGTAGGCACCACTGCTTTACCAGTCACGTCCAAAACAGTCATTTCAACGGTTGTTTTTTCTTTTAAAATCAATTGGACAAACAATGCGCCATTCGTTGGATTCGGATAGATTTTCAAATCATCAACCAAGGTTAAATTGGATGTTCCAACAACATTATCAATATTGATTTCATCCGTTTGAACGGAACAATTGTTAGCATCAGAAACTTGAACGATGTAGTCGCCCGGCAATAGATTTATCGGGTTTTGGTCAGTCGAAATCAATGCGCCGTTAAGCAACCATTGTACATTGTATGGTGGTGTTCCTCCATCAATATTTAGGATGGCTTCACCGTTTGCTTGACCATTGGTAGCCGCTGTAGTTGTCCCCAATTCGTAAGTCAATAATGGTGGGTCTTCAACGACAATTTCAGATACAATTGAGCAACCAATATTATCGGTAACGGTCACACTATACGTACCAGCCGATAAACCAACCGGGTCGCCGCCGCCTTCAAATTGCACAAAAAATGGTGAAAAACCTCCATCTATATTCAATGCCGCAAAGCCGTCTGAAAATCCTGGACAAGATGGTAACGTTACATTTGCATCCACTACTAAATCGTAATCAATCGTTACTAAAAATTCACAAGTTACTGCGTTTCCGCCATTGTCTGCAATTTCAATAACAACCTGCGTTTCCCCAACAGGGAAGGCTTCTCCACTTGGAAAACCTGCCATCAAATTAGCAGTTGCCGTACAGTTATCAGTAAACGTCGGCATTGCATAATCGACATCACTGCCGCAATCTTGAATCGTAATATTCTCAGGACAAGTGGTCAAAACAGGCGCGATATTATCCGCAACCGTTACAGTAACCGTTTCTTGATTCATATTTCCATTGGCGTCTGTTACCGTAAAAATTACGTTATTTTCACCGACATTGGAACAATCAAACGTGGTTATATTGATGCTTGAATTCACCATTCCACAATTGTCAAAACTACCTACGTCCAACATCATTGCATCAATGCTCGCTGTACCATTCGTTCCCAATTCAACCGTAATATTTTGAACCATTACCGTCGGGTCTTCGCTATCCTCGCCTTCAATCGTGACCATTTCTGTGAAAGGACAGCCATTGCCATCTGTTAAAGTAACCGTGTAATCGCCTGGCAATAAGTTCTCAGCCATCGCATCTTCGTCGCCATTTGACCAAGAATAAGTATAGGGGCCGCTGCCACCAACAATGTCCGTAACCGTCGCTATGCCGTCACCAATATTTGGACAACTTGCATTGGACGTTTGTAAAGTAGCTGTCAAGAGACAACCGAATTCTGCCACGTTAATTGTTTCTACGAAAGTACAGTCGTTGGCATCCAAAACAGTTACCGTGTAATCACCTGGTGCTAAATTAGTCAATGTTGGGTCGATCGCATTATTGCTCCATTCGTAAGTATATGGCGCAGTTCCACCATTTGGCGAAGCACTTGCCGTACCATCATTTGTGCTATTTCCGGACTCATCCGTGCTGCTGACATCCGCTGCCAATAAAGATGGTTGCGAAATCGTCGCTTCCAAAATACCTGAACAGTCATTGGCATCTGTGACCGTCACTTCGTAAGTGCCGGGCATAAGATTGGCGATGGCAAAGGAGTTGATACCAGTGCTCCATTCGTAATCATATGGGCCTTGTCCACCGTTATTGATGACAGATGCTGTTCCATCATTTTGATTAAAACAAGTGATATTTTCAGAAGTAATATCAATACTAAAACTGCCGCAATCGAAAGAATTAACCGTTACGACATTCGTTGCCGTACACATATTCATATCCGTTACCGTCACGCTGTAATCGCTTGGAGCGAGGTTGGTGATGGTATTCATGGTTTCGTTATTTGACCATATATAAGTATAATCTGCCGTACCTCCTTGTGGGAAAACAGATGCTGTACCATTGTTTGCATTACTCGCTGTTTCGGAAGTAGAAGTCGTTGGGGCAATCAATTCGTCAGGTTCGGTAATCGTAATTTCAGCCACCGCAGGACAGTCATTGGCATCCATGATGGTTACCGTATAAATGCCTGCTTGCAAGCCGCCAACAGATTGCGTCGTTTCCATATTGCTCCACAAATATTCAAATGGAGCAGTGCCTGCAATCCCTGCTGCTAAAGCTGTTCCGTTACCTGCGCCGTTACAAGTGATATTCGTTCCATTTGCAATCGCACCAAAGCTGCCACAATCAAAACCGTTAATGGTTATATTTTCAGAAATGGTACAGCCGTTTATATCAGTAATAGTAACGGTGTAATCGCCTGGAGCAAGATTCATTGCTGTGGCAGTATCGTCGCCGCTACTCCAAATGTACGTGTAATTCGGTGTGCCATCCGCAGGCGTTGCAGTCGCTGTACCATCGTTTGCGCCAGCGGTAGTTACATCCATTGTAGAAGTCATTACGGTCAAAGACGATGGCTCGGTGACGGTAACTTGAGTTGCCGCAAAGCAGCCAGTTGCGTCCGTTACCGTAACATTGTACGTGCCTGCGCAAAGATTGACAGCGGTTGCCGTCATTTGGTCGTTAGCCGCAGTGTCCCATTGGTAAGTATAAGTGCTTGTGCCATTCGGAACAGTGACGGTTGCGCTGCCTGTGCATTCACTATTACAAAGTACATTTGTAGAAGAGGAATTGACGGTCAAAGCGCAGTCTACGCCGATGTTGATATTGTCTAAAAACACGCGATTTCCCCATCCTGAAATATTTACAAAAGCAAAAGCCACATCTGATTCGCCTACAAAAAGACTTAAATCGACCGTTTCTGTACGCCATTGCGTTTCCGTTGGAACGAAAGCTTCTGTGGTTGCAGGAGCTGTCGATAATTCTTCTCCACCTTTAAAAAATATGGCTTGATTGAAACTCGGCGAACAGTTGGTTGCCACCAAAATCAAAAAGCTATCGGATAACATTTGATCGTATTGCGCATAAGCGACGTCGAAACTCAATTCTGGATTGGGGACATTGGTGAAATCCATATGTGGGGTTATCAAAACGTCAATTGTTCCAAATGGATTGGTATTGTCATTACCCGCGAAGTTGTCAAAAACGACGCAATTTCCTCCCATTCCATAAGCCGACAAGCCATTGACAATTTGCCAAATAAACGGGTCACCGTCTGGATTGAATTGAAACAAACCCGCAGGCGTTGGGTAAGTTGTTGCAGTTTCAAAGTTTTCGATAATTGGGTTCGTTTGTGGTATCGCAATTTCTCCATTGAAACTGATGGTATCGTTCACCATATTTCCATCTGCAACGCCATTTGGGTCGCTGGTAAATGCTTGAAATTGATAAAAGCCATTGACTGGTGTAAAATTTGGAAGCGTTACTTCTTCATTGTCACCGGGTTCTAAATTTCCAGTCCATACGAAAGAAACAGGCGTATTGGTATTGATTTGATAATTAACTTCGACTTCCGTCAAATTCGAGGTTCCGAAGTTGCGAATCGTCACCATTGGAGCAATGTCTGCGCCGTCACAAATGCGTTCTTCTGGATTGCTAATTTCGATAACCCCTGCGTCATTAACTGCCAACATACAAACTGAATTGGTATTATCCACCAAACTTTCGCGGCTTCCATACGTAAAGCCCGGTACTGCAATGCCTTGCAAAACGGAGCGCATTACGTTGATTTGGCCATTGGTAAAAGAGGTATAACAATTCTCATTCACGTAGTCCATATAATTGATGTACATGTGTTCGTCTGCGCAGGTCACTGGTCCCGTTGGGTATTCATTGGCACAATCCAAACTCGCAACGGTCAAGGTCGCTTCACTCATATTGGGTGTGTCCGCAATACCATCGTCGTTACCGCAGCTTTCTCCATTAAATGGATGAGGTAAGCCTAAGAAGTGCCCCATTTCGTGCGTAATCGTGCGGAAGCCTGAGATTGGAAAACCCGGTGCCCCAACCCATCGGTAATCTGCAACCATTCCATCTGTTGCCGTCCCTACATTGCTGGTAAATGGGCGATTCGCAAAGCCCACTACTCCACCCGCAGCCGTCGTGCCGGGAATGGCTAAAATATAAACATTCACGTAGTCGTCCGGTGTCCAGTTGAACATTGGTTTGACCTCGGAATTGATATTATTGTTTTGCCAATCTGTACCCGTCACCGTGAAATTTTGGCGGTCGATGCCATCTGATGGCGTACCGTTCGGGGCAGCATTGGCTAAGCAAAATTGTATATTTGGATTGCCGACTGCACCTTGCCATTGACTTGGGGTATTGCCAAATTCTGTATTTAAAGCAGAGAAATCCGCGTTGAGAATGTCCAACTGTGCCAATACTTGTGCATCAGAGATATTGCGCCCTGTGCCGATTGGTTCGCCCTCGTGAATGATGTGAAAAACAATTGGAATCGTCAAAATGCTGCTGCTTTCTGGCGGATTTTCCGAAAGGTATGGCAAAACAACGTTGAGGTATTTGTCCCACTCCGCCGCCAACTCTGGATGGGCTTGGTCTTCCAAATGATTGTGTAAATCATAACCACAAACGGGATGTTGAGAAATGTCAACTTCTTTGTTTTGTTGACCAAAAAGGGCACTTTGAAAACCAATTAATACACTGATTATCAATAGAATGGGCAGTAAAGCAGATTTCATTCACAGGAATATTTGTAGAATTTATTTTCCAATAAAATTCTTGTTTTTTAAATATTTTTGAGTGTGCAGGACAGTGGATTTCAGTCCACTTAAATAACTGTTAATCAAGCTATGATGCAGACTAAAGTCCACTATCCTATGCAACTAAAATGTCAATCAGAAATGTGTAAGTACGAGGAAGAATCCGTAAAGTTAAGAAGAAAGTCGTTTTTTTGAAAAAGATATTGGGGAGAATGTAGGAGGAGGTGCAAAAAAGTTGCCAAAAAAGATGGGGATGGTTCGTTATGGACGTATCGGTCAGACACCGTACACAAGCTTAAGGCGTAGCATTTATCAGATGGCAATTTAGCTTAATAACTAATGTTACGCAAAGATACAATATCGGGTGCGGGCTTAATCCTAGTTTTCAAAATGAAGTTTCATCCCTTCATGAGTCGCCTTAAATCCAAGCTTCTCATAAAACCTTAACGCTTCAGGTCGTTTCTTATCCGTTGTCAATTGCAGTAAATGTGCTCCTCTTTGTTTTGACTCCTTTATTGCCCATTTAAACATTTTTTCTCCTATTCCTTTCCCCCTTTGGTCTTGACGAATTCTAACCGCTTCAATTTGAGCTCTTATTCCACCTTGATAAGTTATGTATTGAATAAAAGACAATTGAAACGTGCCAATCACCTCCCCATTATCAGCTTCCAAAACAATCAATTCTTGATTCTTATCAGCTTTAATGTTTTCAAAAGCTACATAATATTTATCGGGTAATGGGTCTTCAAAGTCTTCTCTCAATTTTCCAAGTTTGTCATCTGCTATCATTTTAACGATTTCAATGACATCTTTTCTTTTTGCTTCTCTAAATATCATATGCCTTTTTTTATTATTTACATGCGGTCAACAGTTTCCTAATCTGTTTCAATCAAGAGATTTCTAATACCAAACTTCATTTTTCTAAGAATTCCTACCAATAACAAAAGTAACAATATTGCTCGAATCCTTCCTATTATTCAGAGTCCTTTTAGGATATTTCAAAATTCATTTATAAAACGGACCAGCGGTAAAATATCTTGGAAAGGTAGTTTTTCAACATGCCCAGTATAATCGCTAAAAACCTTGAACCGAGAGGTAAATTTCTTAACTTTAGGCGTATATTTCAGCGGAAGTAGTAAATTATAACCATTTCCATTATCTATCAAAATGTATCTCCATCAGAATTTAACCATCCAAAATGAAAAAAATCGCTCTTTTTATTCCAATACTTTTTTTATCCGTTGTTTCGATTGCTCAAAAGCAAGATTTTCAATGGCTTTTTGGATATAACAGCCAATCTTCATTAACAGGAGGTTGTGTCTTAGATTTTAATTATGAACCTCCAATTACTTATGAGCAGGATAGAGAACTAAATTTTGATGTAACAGTAGGAAGTGTGTGTAATAAAGAAGGTGACCTTTTATTTTATACCAACGGTATTAATATTCACAATCACGCCCATCAATTGATAAAGAATGGAGATAGTTTGAATCCTGGAAATTATGCCAACGATTGGTTTTATCAAGGGTATTTTATTTATCAGAGTTTGGTGGCTCTAACCTCGTCTTTACAAAATAATTCACACTCTTTATTTCATTTAAAACTGAGTTACAACAATAATTTTGGAATCACTCGAACCGAATTACTATTAACTCAAATAAATATGCTTTCAAATGGTGGAATTGGCACCGTAATATCAAAGAATGAAAGTATCTTAGAAGATAAAACTATAGGTACTATAACGGCCGTAAGACATGGAAACGGACGGGATTGATGGACTTTTATCACTCAAGTAGGAATAAATAAATATTTTAGGAAATTATTTTCAGAAAATCAAATTAAAAGTTTAGATGAAGTCATTTTAGTACCAAATTTTGGTCAACTTCTTTCAGATGGCAGTAAATTTATTCGTTACGAAATCCAGCATGAAGCCTATATTTATGACTTTGACCGATGTTCAGGAGAATTTTCAAATACTTTGTTTATTGAATTAGAAAATACTTTTTGGGGTGGAGGGATGTCCATTTCACCTTCTAATCAATTCCTCTATATTTCTTCTACTTTAGAGGTTTATCAATTTGATTTATGGAGTGATGATATTGAAGCGTCGATAGATACAGTCGCAATTTATGATGGATTTGAGTCTCCTTTGCCTACTTCTTTCTTTATTAGTCAATTAGGACCTGATGGCAGAATTTATATTAATACGACTACAACCTTGGTCGTTTGGGCTGAACCACACTTGAAAGATGAGGCAGAATTTATATTAATACGACTACAACTGCTGATGTACTCCATGTTATTAACTACCCTGACAAAAAAGGAGTCGATTGTCAATTTAAGCAGCACGGAATACAGCTGCCAACAAGAAATTTATTGACTTCACAGCATTTTCCAAATTACCGCTTAGGACCACTTGATGGTAGTGCATGTGACACGCTTGGCTTAGACAATCACCCCCTTGCTGACTTCCGCTACGAAGTAGATACACTTAATCCATTTCTGATTGAATTTACGGATAATTCCTTTTATGAACCGACAGATTGGCTTTGGGATTTTGATGACAATGGCGCAATGAGTACAAAAATAAATCCGCTATATGAGTTTTCGGGAAATGGCATTTATAATGTTTGTTTGACAGTGAGTAATCAGTATGATTCTGATATTTTTTGTCGGGAAGTGGAGGTTATTTTGAATGATGCGACCAATATTATTATTCCTGATTTTGAGGTTTCTATTTATCCTAATCCGATTCAAGAGGAATTTACCATTTTTTCATCGGAGTATTTGAGGGAAGATGCAAATATGATTTTTTATACTCAATTGGGGCAAACTGTAGCTACTTTTTCATTGGAAAAAGGGAAAAAAGTGCATAATTTTGAGTTGAAAGGAGTCGCGAATGGAATTTATTTTTATTCGGTTTTTCGGAAGGAACAGATAGTTGGGAATGGGAAGGTTATTGTAAAGAGCAAATAACTTCAAAGCTTTTCATCTTCCAAAACAAACACTACGACGGTGAATCTACTCCGAAAAGTTGATTTTAGCTTAAGATTACTAAGCTTTAAAAGTTTAGTAATCTTGCATTCAACGAATTAAACATGTGAATTTTTATATGATATTATTGAATTTGACTTTTTGGAATGGACTCAACTGTTAAATCTTTTACCGCTGCGATTTGTAGCTTTTTAATGCTTATAACAATTAGATTTCAGGTATCCGATAGCACTGCGCTTATCGGATACCTGAGAACATCACACCCGCAACGTACTCATACCCCCATCCATGCCCAAAATCTGTCCACTCATCCAACTTGCTTTTTCAGACAACAAGAAAGCAGCCAACGCGGCAATTTCCTCCGGTTGTCCAACTCGTTTCAATGGATGTCTTTTATCAGAAGCTTCTTTCTTATCAGGCGAAGAAAGTAGTCGTTCTGCTAAAGGCGTATCGGTCAAAGAAGGCGCAATGCAATTGACTCGAATTTTAGGTGCCATTTCTGCAGCCAAAGATTTTGTGAGTCCTTCAATCGCTCCTTTGGCAGCAGCCACGGAAGCATGAAACGCCATCCCCTGCCCTACTGCAACTGTGCTAAATAAGACCACCGAACCACTTTCTGATTTCTTCAACAACTTTTGCGTTGCCTGCAACACCTTAACTGCACCGATAACATTCAGCTCAAAATCTTGCCGAAATTGCTCTGGTTTCAACGACCGAAATGGCTTTAAAGTAATGCTTCCAGGGCAATAAACGACGCCGTCCAAATGGTCGGGCAATTCATCGGTAGGAATCTCATCTGCGACGACATCTACAGGAATGTGGATTACATTTGGCAAAGCCGTCAAGCCTCCTTCGTTGCGCGACATGACCCAAACGGCATGATTTTCCGCCAATAATTGTTCTGTCAACGCCAGGCCAATTCCCGAACTTCCGCCGACGATTAAATATTGTTTACTCATTAAATTACTGTTTTAGTTTTTCTATTTTCCCCAAAATCTCTTCCGATTCTTTAATAATTTCCGCATAAGCTCGCAGGTCGCCTGATCGTTGCACGTCACGCGCTTTTTCCATCAATTCTCCATATTCCTTCTGCAATTTCTTGACTGGGTCTTTCTTGAATAATCCAAACATATTTTAAATAGTTGTTGACCTTCCTTTTCGAGGATTGCCAAAATGAATACTAATTGTATTGTGTAATTGAAACAGGAGTTTCTGATAATGGTTTATAATTTTAGCGGCTTTGACAGATTTGAGGAAGACTCGGTTTGTCCTTCTCACTTTATACCTTTTGAAATTATAACTTAATGCGAATTGTAGATGGCGCTTTATTCTTAATTGCCGCTTCCCTAACAAAAATCTATTTGAACTCGTGGCGCAAACATTTTAACACATAGCCGCAAGCTTTTCGAAAGCTAAAATTAGTTATTGGGCTCGTATCTTTGCAAAAAAGAAAAATTGCAATTTATTCCAATTCAATTAAAGGCTTTAAAATTTTAAAAAAGAATTGTTATCTGGTCATTACCCCTTCCTAACACGGACTAATTAATCAGGTAATTTTTAACCATCTTTTTTCGATAGTTTTCTTTAAAAAAGACTTCAATAAAAGGACTATTCAAGTCTTTTTTAAAGAAAACTATCGAAAAAAATTTACCTGATTAATCACTACGTGTTACTTAACTATCCATTGTTTCTTGCTCTTTTTTACCTGCTTTATCCGTTAATAAAACGCCGTAAAGTGCCAATCCTGCGCCCAAAATGCTGGCAATTAGTTGCGCATTGTTTTCGGCTTCGGCATCAAAAAAAAATATGCTAAAAATGGTAAAAAGTCCGCCCAAGCAAGTAAGAAGGTTGCCTTTTGATTTCCAATTAGTGGTGCTGTTCATATTTTGTTATTTTATAAAATGGTTTGGCAAAATTTACTAAAAACTGTTTTGAATGCTAAATATAACAATTTTATTTTACAAACCAACAGAACTCGCCGCATTAAAACTAGTAAAGATAAGCGATGCGCCACATTTTACCTAAACTCTATTTAGTAACGGTAAAAAATAACTCCGCCAACTACCAAGTATTTCTTTTGTCCTTGATTTTCCACTTTTGAAACAGTCATTAGGTAGAGATAACTCCTATTTAAAAAGCAAATACCTCTTGTCATTTCGACCAAAGTGGAGAAAAAGAACAAAATAAACGAGGATAGTTGGGGAACTTATTCTTTCACCGTTACTAAGTATCCGCTTTTATTTATTCATTACCACAATCCTCTTTTGCAGTCATCAATTCTTCTTTGCTATTGATGACAACTTGAGTTCCATCTTCGTATTCAATCGTGATAGGAAAAGCTAATTGAGGTCGCTCCGCACCAGGACCTGCTGCCTGTCGGTATGCTTGAATGCCTGCTCTCAAAGCTGGTTTATCATCAAAGGTAACTGTGTCATCTCCTAAAGTAACAGTCACAGGAAAAACTATAGAAAAGCAAGAATGTCCGTGTCCATTCTGACAATTACCTGGGCCATTAAATTGCCCTTGACATTCTACTTTTAAAGCTATCAATTCTTCCTTATTGTTCACCTCAATAATTTCAGCATCGGTATTGATAACTTGAACTGGAAAAACCAAGGAAGGTCTGTTTTGAAAATTTGGTTGTCCACCATTTGCTTCGAACCAACCTTTAATTGCCGTAAACAATTCAGGGTAATCATTGGCAGTTGCCGTGGTTTCATCAGAAAATTGTACAGTAATTGGAAAAATAAACTCAAGGCATCCTTTTTTGCCGACAGCTCCATGTTGCATGCTTCGAATAGCGGTGTCAACAAAATTTTCAGCAGTCTCAACAGAAGCTGCTTCTTTGTCGCAAGAGGTCAATGCCACTGCAAAAATAGTCACCAAAGCAAGGGATAAAAATTTCAAATTGTTGAAAATCATAATTGTAAAAATTTGTGGTCTTACCAAACAACGTATTTTAAATTTACGCCTCTATTGAGTAATGACCTTTAGGTTAAAAAACTAATTTTTTTAAAAAGCTAATTTATAGCTTTCAATTACATAAGACCAGCATTTTTCTTTTGTACTCAATATTAAATGTTAAAAAATGTTAAAATAATTTTTATCGCTTTTTTAGAAAGTGTAATTTTGTCTTTTGTCTAAACTAATTTTTTCTTAAATTTCATGTACGACCTTAAGGAACGCTAAATAAATAGTCTTACATTTTTGAGCCGATATTTAGTCCATATTTTTCACTTTAAAAATGCTCATTATATCAACGTAAATCGCACTTTTAAAGCAAAAAATAGGAACGAAAACGCGCTCAAAAAAGAAACTTTATTTACTTCGCGTTCCTAATAAAATTACGACTAATTATGTCAGATAAATTATTATGGAATCAATTACGAGCAGGCAAGCACGATGCACTTGAAGCAATTTATCGAATTCATTTTTCTTATTTATTTAATTATGGAAGAAAATTAATTGCAGATGAAAATAGTGTAGAAGATGGTATTCAAGATTTATTTGTGGAGTTATGGAATAAACGGGATCGACTTGGCTCAACCGATTCAATTAGACCTTATTTGACAGTTGCGTTGCGTAGAAAACTGATTCGCACCCAAAATAAAAGTCGAAAAACAGACCTCGTAGAATTGGATGACACCAATTTTGAAGTGGAAATTTCTATTGATGCAATATTGATAAATAAAGAAATTGACGCCGAACAGAAAAATAAATTAGCGAAAGGGTTTAAAGAATTGAGTAACCGCCAAAGGGAAGTACTTTATTTGAAATACTATGCAGAAATGGATTATGAAGGAATATCTGAGTCCTTGAATCTGAATTATCAATCTGCTCGAAATCTTGTTTCCCGTGCACTCAAGCAACTTGCAAAATATGTACAAATTATTTTATGGCTATTTTTGTTGGGAAAATGAGTACAAAATGGTGGTGGTGACATTATATAAGTAGGTGACCTTGAATAACTCTCGCGAACGCTGAAACATTTAAACAATCGATTTGTATGAAAACTTTGCATAACCTCTATTTTTTGTTAATTCTACTCCTCCTATCTACTTCTGCTTGTCAAAAAGAAGCCGTTGACTTAGGTATAGATGATGAGATTCTGCCTTATTTAACAAATTTTGCAGAAGAAGCAGCCTTCCGGGGTGTTGACATTGATTTGGAAAACTTAAATCTGGAAGCCTATTTCACAGACATCAGCGAAGTTGGTGTGGTGGGACAATGTCAAACTTTCACAGATGATTCAGTCGATTTGTTGATAGAAAAAGATTATTGGAGAAGAATCAATACCAACAAAAAAGAGTTTTTGATTTTTCATGAATTGGGACACTGCATTTTGCAAAGAGGTCATTTAGATGATGGGGATGAAAATGGTTTTTGTGTGAGTATGATGCAAAGCGGCACTGGTTCTTGTGTCGATAATTATAATGCGAATACACGGGAAACTTATTTGGATGAGTTATTTAAGTAAGTTCCCGTAATTATTTTCATTTTTGAGGAGTGAGAAAATTGCAAATTTTCTCACTCCTCAAAAATATATTGCGTGCCTATGGCAGCGCGGATTGGGTTTTGAGGGAGAAAAAGGGTTTTACAAACCCATTTTCTCCCTCAAACTCCCTTTGATTTCAATGTCAAGATATTTAGGATAACTTACTTAGTAACGGTAAAAAAATATCCTCTGACAAAAGTCTTGAGTATTCAAGGTTGTCTATTTAATTTTTTAGAAGCGGTGTAAAAAAATCTACCATGAAGAAATATTTACCATACAATGTACAAGATTTTGCCGAAGATGATGCATTCATCCGTTGGGTAAAAAAAGCGCGAGGGGCAGATGAAAAAAAATGGGCGCAATGGCTGTCCGAACACCCAGAAAAACAAGCAACCGTCCAACAAGCAAAAATATTGCTAAAAACGCTACAGTTCAAAGAAGCGGATGCGACACAGGAGGCAGAAAACCGTGTTTGGTCAAAAATTAGTGTGCAAACACGCCCTCAATTTGCCCCTAAAAAAACGGCAATCATTCGGTATTTGCTACCTTTGGCAGCAGCGGCAGCGGTATTGTTTCTGGTCTGGTTCAATTTTGGACAATCTGCCCAGTTTGATACCATGATTTCCAATCAAATCGCCCAACAATCGACCGAACAACTTCCAGATGGCTCATTTATTCATATTAATACCGCGAGTATTCTTCAATATAATAAAGCAGATTGGTCGAAAAGCAGGTTGGTTTATTTAGAAGGGGAAGCATTTTTTGAGGTCGAAAAAGGAGATAGGTTTACCGTTGAAACAAAAAACGGAACGGTGGAAGTATTAGGTACAAGTTTTAATGTTTTTACACGAGATAATGTATTAGAAGTCATTTGTAAAACTGGAAAGGTAGCCGTTAAAGGAGCAAATAAAACTACGGTTTTAACCCCACAACAAGGGGTTACGATTATCAACAAACAACATATTTCTGCCGATGAAGCTAGCATTAGCCTGAATCGTGGTGAATGGAGGAAAGGTACCTATACCTATAAAAGTCAAGCATTGATTACCGTTTTTGCAGATATGGAAAGGCAATTCGGTACAAAAATAAAGACAGATACTGTGATTAATACCATGCTTTTTTCAGGAAGTTTCACAGCGAATAAATTAGAAGATGCGTTGTATGAAGTTTGTTGGCCTTTAAAATTGAAATATGGAATTTCTGAAAATCAAGTCGTTGTATCAAAATAAGCTCGGCATCTTTTATCTGTTTTTTACGATATGTTTCCTTTTTCTTTCAAACAAGGCAAGCAGTCAATCAGAGATGCGCATTGATTATCAGGCAGAGGAACGCTCTGTTTTACAAGTATTGAAAGACATTGAGGAGGAATATGGTGTTCGATTTTCCTACGCAACGGAGAGTATTGAAAATAAAAAGGTGAAATTGAATGCAAAAAATCAGCTTTTAGAAGATTTTTTGAAGACTCTATTAACCGATTTACAAATGGATTTTAAGATTTTTGACCAAAATATTTTATTGCGTAAAAATCAAAATTACCACGCTTCCAACTCTCCTACTTATCAAAAAAATCTGCACCTCAGAGGCCGTGTAACCAATGCGACCGCCACCGAAAATATTGTCTCCGCAACCATTTATATCTCTAATTCTTCTATTGGAACGTATAGTGATGAGCAAGGAAACTTTGATATTGAAATACCTGCGGGTTTTCTTCAGGAGAAATTAATGATTCAATTTCTTGGCTATGAACAAACAGCTTATCGAATAGCAGAACTTGAATACGAATTTATGCTCATTCCTTTATCGGAAAGTCCATTACTCATTGAGGAAATTCTAATAGTCAATCGAGAAAAACCAATACGCAGCAAAGCTTTTGATAATTCCATCAGTCTTACCAAGAATCAATTATCGGACTTGACTGCTGGTTTAGCTGGCAGTGATTTAGCACGACAATTGCAACTTTTACCAGGAATTAATGCCAGCAATGATGCCTCCGCTGATATAAAAATCAGAGGCAGCAACGCCGATGAAACGCTTTTGATTTTAGATGGCATGCCGATTTACCATGCCAACCATTTCTATGGTATTTTTAGTGCGATTAATACCGCATATCTGGAGGAAGTGAATTTGTATAAAAACATTTTCCCAATTCAATATGGAGGAAAAACAGGGGGAGTCGTCGAAATGCTGAGTGCCAATGAAGTTTCAGATACCTTTAAGCTAAATACAGAAGTAAATTTATTGACTGCCTCACTCAATACGGCTATTCCAATTTCGCCAAAATCAATGTTTTACTTTGCAGGACGAACCACTTATACCGATGTTTCCAATAGCAACTTTTATAGCTTTGCCGATCAACAAGAAGCCGTATCTGAAGTAGAAACCTTTCGTGGAAAAGTGCTACGATTTTCCAATAATCCAAATTTTAAATTCAATGATATTAACGCCAAGTATGCCTTAGAACTTAATGCAAAAAACAATTTACAACTTAATTTTTACAGCAGTGCGGATAGATTTTCCAATAAATATAACCGAGAAGCAATAAATTCCGGAAATTTTCAATTACAATTGGTCAATGAAGAAAAAGAATCTTGGGATAATTTGGCCGCCAATTTTAATTATCAAACAATATTCAATGAACAATTAGCCTTATCTACCAATTTTCATTACACAAAATACCATAATGCAGCCTTTAGTGCTTTTAATTTTAAAGGGAACAATCCAAATGCAATTTCTTTTGGGTATCAACAAAATAATGAAATACAAGACTTAGGTGCAGACATTCATCTAACCAGCGGGCAGTCCAATCGTAACTTGAAGGCTGGAATCTCTTTTACCAGACATCAAATTCTCTATCGTTTTATAGAAAATGATACAGAAAGTCTTTTTGAAAATACCCTCATTTCTGAATTTAGCCCTTATGCCGAATACAAATTTTCTCCCCTCAAGCAATTGACTATTCAAGCGGGAATTAGAGGCACTTATTATGAGGGAACAGGGAAACTTTACAGTTCTCCTCGAATAATGTTGAATTATTCCTTATCTGAAAATACCTACCTAAAAACCTCCTTTGCCAGCAATCAGCAATTTTTAAGAGAACTGGAATACCAATATCGAGGAGAGTCCAAACGACTATGGGTGAATGCAGGAAGTCAGGAGATTCCAGTTTTGCAATCTCAAAATTATATGATGGGTGGCTTATTCCGTTTTAAGAACCTTAGTGCAGATGTCGAATTTTATTATAAAGACATGACCGGCACACTCGAATACATTGTCGTCAATCCAGGAGAAAGTGTGATGGCTCTCAATACCTCCAGAGATTATCAGTTTTTTACAGGAACAGGTATTGCTAAAGGCATGGATATTCTGTTAAGCTCTGGGTACAAAAATTACGATACTTACCTGGCCTACACATTAAGTAAAACCACTTATAAGATGCCAAAAATTGCCCGTGGAAAAGATTATCCTTCAGAAGACGACCGCCGCCACCAATTAAAATGGATAAATAAATTAGTATTTCGTCAGTTGACTTTTGGTGCTGATTGGGTGTATACTAGTGGTCGGCGTTATATTAATTCCGCCAAAATAGAAGAAGGAAGCAATATAAGGGATTTGAATCCTGAGGATTTATTTGACGACTTACCCGCTTACCAAAGAATTGATTTAAGCGTAACTTATGCTTTTCCCATCAAAAATAGTAGGTCTGCCATTGGTATTTCCCTTTTTAATGCATTGAATAACAATAATGTAAAATTCATTCAAACGGTCGTATCTTTTGATACTCAAAATGAGATGACGGTAACACCAATTTTTGGAAGTGAAGCTAATTTGTTGAATCGAACCTTTAATTTGAGTTGGCGTTTGTGGCTATAAGTAGGTGACCCCAAATAATCGACACTTTTGACAAAGGATATTTTTAAGTTTCTTAAACGGAAATATAACTCTGTCTAAAAGTGTCGATTATTTAAGGTCACCTACTTATCAAATCAGAACGCCTAATATTTAATCCGAAAAATCCATTACACCTCCAAAACTTCCTCTCCCCAAGCATTATAATCATCCAATACTTCTTCCATTTTTTTGCGGCCGTTCACCACACCCAAATCCACCAAAGGATGAGAAACCCGATGCTTACTACCCTTTGGCTTCGTAGACATGATAAAGCCATTCTCGGGGTCAAAAAATTCAACTCCAAATACCTGACAACCGTGTCCTTCCGGAATTCCAGATAAAGCATAAACGCCTCTCGTTTGAGCAGAAAAAGGAAACTTCAAATGTTTTTTTAAATAAAGTTCCCAATTTTTTTCATCAGAAATCGAGACATTATTTAACATGATTTTTTTAATCCGCTGACCTTGCTCAGGAAACTCTTGTTCTGCCCATTTAAATTCATGGAAACGTTTGCGGTAAGCAGCCATTGCCTGTACTTTCTTATCGCGCGCCTGAGCAGGAATAATTTCTTTTTCCAAAAATTCACATTCATGAAAATCTGAACCAAACTCAATCGCTTCTTTAATCAAATCAATCGGCATCTGCTTGATGGTCTGACTATCAAATTCCACCATATACATTGCGTCCCCATCCTCATCAAAGTAAGCCGCCGCAATCCGACCTTCCCAACCTTTCAGGCTGGTTTCCTCACCCAGATTACTTCTGCGGTCAGAATTTACGCGCACGGACGAGCCAATTGGAAACCGAGGATTTTTATTTTCCTCATATTCCTCCTCCTCCATATCAAACAAATCCTCCATATCAAAGTCGTCGTCATCTTCCTCAAAATCACCCCGCGACTGCGCTGTTACTTTACCCAAAAATTCAAGTAAATCTTCAGGATTTGGTTCCTTACCTCCAGCTATCATTTCCATCATCATAGCTTCCAGGTCTTCCGTATCTTCCTCCATCGGAGCACCAAATTCCCCGCCACTTATCATTTCTACAATCTTCGGAGAAACGCCATCTATCTCCACCGAATCTTTCAGCGCATCCCGCATTTGCGTAAAAACAGCAATCATTTCGTCGTGTTCCGCTGCCATTGCTTCAAAACCTTCGCCTTCTTTCTCTGCCTTATTCGTCGCCGTTAGCATTTCTCCTATTTCAGATTGGCGCAAGCTTTTCACCTCCAAACTGGTTCTATCCACTTGATTACTAATAAATTCAATGTCGCGTTCCAGGCGTTCAATTTCTTTATCCAACACGTCTATGGTAATTGCATTGCTGTCAAAATCAAAAGATTCCATCAGATACAGTCGCTCCAATTCCAATAAAGTATGAATGTCATTTTGCTGATAAGCTTCGTTGATTTGCAGCATCATCTTATGAAAATCCTCCTCTTCCTTTTTATTCTTGGCTAAATCAGGATGAAACTTCTGCGAAAGCTTTAAAAATACTTTCCGAATATTTCGTTGTTCTGTTTCAGGCGGTTTCACTTGAAACGCTCCAAACATATTTTGAAATTTAGCTCGATGCTCTTCATCAAAGTCAAAATTCCCACTTTCCATTTTTTCCTTGTGTTCCTTATATTCCCCATAGCTTGACCCAAACATTTCGTCATTTCCCGACATGTCTTCTGCTATTGCCATCAACGCTTCCTTATCTCCTTTCCCAATATTTTTTGACTTCTTCAACTGCTTTGCCAATTCAGCAATTTCCGTGCGCAACTTGTCAATTTGTGCCAGTTTATCCATCACCATCGTCTGCACTTTCCGTGAAATATCTTCCACGCTCGTCTGCATATTTTGCAATCGTGTTTTCAGACTTTTCAGCGTCGTTTGCTTCTTCTTCAACTGCTTTTGCAGGTCTTTAATGATGCCCTCTTTTTTAATTAAATCAGGATGCTTCGTAATTTCGTTGCTCATATTGCTAATTTTCAAATCGTTGCCTATTTTTTTGCAAAGGTAGAAAAATAACAAAATTAACGGCACATTGCCTTTCTAAATATTCCCGATTGTTTTTTTACCAAAAATGAATCAAGAACATCTTTTTATCAAGTTCACCACCTGACTCTATCTATGGTCTCCTTTGATTTTAAAACAACTTCTATTCTATCTATTGACGGTAATCCCAATTCTAATCTTTTCCTATTTATTTGTGCTTTTTCTCCCTCCGATATTCCTTTTATATTCTTTGCCACATCCCAATGATAATGAATTAATACCTCCCCGATTTTTTCTTGATACTAATCAATTACCCAACAATAATTTTCAGGCAAATATTCTCCTTTTTGCAGGTATTGCAACAGGACTTCATGATACGCTTTGTTCTCCGGTAACCTTGCATTGTGGTGAATAATCACCCATGATTTCTTATATCCTTCATATCCTATTGTCTGTTCAGATGGAAAACCATTTTCTTCTATTAATTTTAACAAACACTTGAAATTTAATGCATCGCTGTATTTTAAAGTCTCCTCATATTGCCTTGCTTGAATATTCTTATTGCCTCTTAATATCTTTTGGTCAATGTAATATAGACTATCTACTTTCTGCTTATACGAAGAATCAATACCTTTTTGCCTTCCTATTTCATGCATTTGTACTTCTAACTCTTTATAAAAATTAGTTTTTCGAAATTTCTTAAAATCCTGATTTTCCACCAAGTCTAATGGATACCCCCTTTTCATCGCTTCCAACAAATAATCCTTTGTCAATTCGTAATCTTTCAAATTCACTACACATCTTGCTGCTTTTGCATAATTCATTGAATGAACATAAGCTACTTTTTCAAATCCTTCTTGGAACAACTCAAGTGATTTGGTATAATTCTTTTCATATCTATTTCTATTCGCTTTATTGACCAGTTTATAATATTCTACGTATGAATCTTGAGACTTCCCCGTCATCGTTGCTAGCATTAAAATTGAGACCAATATG
>JBLHWU010000120.1:0-19748 GCA_047629355.1 Saprospiraceae bacterium
TGGGCGAGGCAAAAAAGCAGCAAATAAATTTTGAAACAAGATTCCAGAAATTTTAAAAAACTGTTTTTTTGAAACGGATGATTGGTAAGCTTATCGAAGCATTATTCCTTCAGAAAAGCATAAAGTCAGAAAAGACTTAACTTTTTATATTGAAGGCTTCAATGCTACAATCAGAGCCAGAGTGAGTCGTTTAGTTCGCAAATCTCTATCGTTCTCTAAAATAGATAAATGGCATAATTTAGCTATTGGATGGTTTTTCTGGCAATTTAATTTAGAACGGCAGCATTACATTTCATACACCGCTACTTTTTCTACAAACAAGAATGAATTTGAACGAGGTAAGTTGGCATCTGGATTATACATTTTTAGAATGGAGACCTTAGGGCGTTTATTAGTAAGTGTAAAGATTGTGTTTAAATAATCTAATTCACTTTTAAAATAAATTCAGCCACCCGCGTTTTAAAAAAGAAAAAAAGCGGTGTCAGGACAACTTGATACCACTTTTTTAGTTTATAAAATTGAAGTAATTTTTTAATGAAATCTGATAAGAATAATGAATTCAAAAATATCACTTTTAACTTTAGGTTTCTGCTTGCTAACGGTCATAACTTTTGCCCAATCCCCCGTCGGCATTTGGAAGACTATTGATGACGAAACGGGAGCGGCAAAATCGCATGTAGAAATTTTCGAGAAAAATGGAAAGCTCTACGGTAAGATTGTCAAATTATTGGAACGCGAGCCAGATGTTGTCTGCATCGAATGCCCTGGTGCAAAAAAGAACCAAAAAGTAATCGGCTTAGAAATCATTTGTGACATGAAGGCTTACGATGATTATTGGAGTTATGGCAAAATTCTTGACCCAGAAAGTGGTAAAGAATACAAATGCAATATTTCTTTAGATTGCAATGACAAGTTGGACGTGAGAGGCTATGTTGGTTTTGCAGCACTTGGTCGCACGCAGAGATGGATTCGGGTGAAATAGTTTGACTGATATTGCAAAATTATTTTTGTAATATATTCTATGGAAATAATAATTTAAACAGTCAATTAGTTTAAAAAGGCTATCTAAAAAGCTATTTTTCCAAATGAAATTTTTATTTCCTCTTTTAAAAAGCTGTTTTTCCCAAAATCTCCCGTAAATTTGCACGACCTCAGTGGACACCAATGAAGGGATTTTTCTTTTCTTTGTGTCGTAAACCAGGAATCCAACAACCAAATTATATAAATTTACCGCTTTAAAGTTGCTTAAAATTGTTTCAACAAAGACGGTTAACCAGCGTTTTACAATTTTCAAACAGCAAATTTAAATGGTAAGTGATTGAGGAATTAATTAAATTCCGGATGAGTTATGACTCACAAGGTATTAATTCTTTAATCTCTAATTTTCAAAAAAAATACAATGGCGCAAGTAGAACTGATAATGCCCAAAATGGGTGAAAGCATCATGGAAGCCACCATTTTGAAATGGGTGAAAAATGTGGGCGATTCCGTAGAATTAGATGAAACTATTCTTGAAATTGCAACGGATAAGGTAGACTCTGAAGTTCCTTCTCCAATCGAAGGTGTGATTGCAAAAATATTTTTTGAGCAAGACGATGTAGTAGAAATTGGAAAAGTGATTGCTATTATTTCAACGGAAGGCGAGGAAATAACATCTGCCGCTGCCCCTACTGCGAAAAGCGAACCTGTTGCTAACGAAAATGGTCAATCCAACGGCGTTTCAGTACCAACGACTGCAGCAGAGCCTGCTCTTGCGGTAGCAACAAGCTCCCAAGGTAGTACTGCAAGTGATGGACGTTTCTACTCCCCCTTGGTGAAGAATATCGCAAAAAAAGAGAATATTTCAACGCAAGAATTGAATACAATTCCTGGCAGTGGAAAAGATGGACGAGTGACTAAAAGCGATATGCTTGCTTATGTTGAAAATCGACAGAATGCACCGCAACCGGTTATTTCAAGAGCGATTCCTGCGGTGCAAAACGTAGCATCAGTATCTGCACCAAAAGCGCAACCACAAGCTCCAGCAGCGATACAAGCATCTGGCAATACAGAAATCGTAGAGATGGGCAGAATGCGTCGCCTCATCGCTGATCACATGGTGATGTCCAAACAGACTTCGCCACACGTAACGTCATTTATTGAAGTTGATGTAACGAATCTTGTCAATTGGAGAAATAAAGTAAAGGGTGAATTCCAAAAGAAGCATGGTGAAAAGATTACGTTTACGCCAATCTTTATGGAATCTGTCGCCAAAGCTCTTCGGGACTTCCCAATGGTGAATGTGTCTGTTGATGGTAAAAATATTATTGTCAAAAAAGATATCAATATTGGAATGGCCGCAGCTTTACCTTCGGGTAATTTGATTGTACCAGTGATTAAAAATGCTGACCAACGTAACTTATTAGGTTTAGCTAAATCAGTAAATGACTTGGCAAGTCGAGCGCGTGGCAATAAACTGAAACCAGACGAAGTACAAGGCGGCACATTTACATTGACTAATGTTGGGACATTCGGTAATGTGATGGGCACACCAATTATCAATCAGCCGCAAGTGGCGATTTTGGCAGTGGGTGCAATTCGTAAGAAACCAGCCGTTGTCGAGACAGAATACGGAGATTTGATTGCTATACGGCAGATGATGTTTTGCTCTTTGTCTTATGATCACCGGGTAGTTGATGGATTTTTAGGCGGGTCATTTTTGCGTAGATTCGGTGATTACTTGGAAGCATTTGACCATAAGCAAGAGATTTAATTATTGCTGAAAGATAACTTTGAAAAGCCTGAACATTAGTGAAATGTTCAGGCTTTTTTATTTTGAATAATAAAGCAGAAAAAATATTATGAAAAAATATTTTATAGGATTATTCCTTAGCTTAAGTACCTTCGTTTTTGCACAAAACATTACCTATCCAGCTGCTTTTCAAGACTTATTAACAGAAGTTAGCATTGAAATTTTTACGCCCTTTGATTCGAAATATCGTGATTTTGAGCCGCACAACAATCAGTTAGAGAAATACGATTTTCGCATTGTTTCTCGCAAAGAAAAACTGGATATTCGATACGCTGTCAAACCTTGTCGGAAAGGAGATATTATGTCACACAATCCGCATTTATTGACGATGCGAGCCGTAGCTTCGGTTGCGACTAATGAGCAGGATTATGTGATTTCTGCCTTGGAAATGAGTAAAGAAAAACTGCAAAATGATTTCAATGCAGACTGGGGCATGACTTATTTTTTTACGCCAAAAAATGATTTTGCAAGAACACCGCATTGCCGAATGATTGCGCTGCATAAGGAAGGTAAAGGAACGGCTTTCGTCTTTTATTTATTTGACAATGTGAAAAATGAAGCATTGAACAGGCGATATTTTTCGATGCAGTTTTTGAAAGAAAAAATAAGTATTGATTGATAAGTAACGCGTAGGGAACGCGGAATAAATAAATGCAGATTCTTGGGAGTGAGGTTTTGTTCTCCCTTTTTGCTTTAAAAGTGCGATTTATGTTGATATAATGAGCATTTTTAAAGTGAAAAATGAGGACAAAATATCCTGTCAGGAATCTGCATTTATTTAATTCGCGTTCCTAGTAATTAATCAGGTAATTTTATAAACATCTTTTTCCGCTATTTTCCCTTAAAAAAATTACCACGTGTTACTTAACTCATGTGGACTGAAGTAAAAAATCTAATAAAACGATTCAACCATTTAAAAACCAAATGCAGCCTTCATCTTATGGTAGATTGCTGTATTTTCATAAATACCACCAAATAATTCTGACCCTGGACCATATGCAAAAACGGGAATCATCGTTGCTGTATGATAAGTAGAAGTGAAGCCTGGCACGATACTATCCATCGTCGAACCAGGGTTAATTGCGTAGCCGCCCGTTTCGTGGTCAGCAGTGATAATGACTAAGGTTTCACCGTCTTTCTCCGCAAATTCTAATACTTTTCCGATAGCATTGTCAAATTCAATCATTTCCGTAATGATGTAATCTGAATTATTAGCATGTCCACCCCAATCAATTTGCGAGCCTTCAATCATTAAGAAAAAACCAGTATCAACTGCCACTTTATCTAAATAATTAATCGCCATTTCTGAGGCTGGAATTAGATAATCACGTCCTTGCGCAGCCGGCAAAGGGTCTTGGTCGGAAGTTAAATAGCCAATTTTTTTGCTATAATCAATTTTAAAATCTTCCAAATCTTCCGCAAAATAATCGGAAATGATATAATCTTTAGCCCGCAACTCGTCATATAAATTTCGTCCATCATCTCGTCTGTCAAAAAATTTTTTGCCCCCACCAAGAAAGAAATCAATATCTGTTTTTAGGAAATCAGCAGCGATTTCTTCGTACATTTTTCGCTGTTTTTGATGAGCAATAAAAGAGGCTGGTGTTGCGTGGACAATAGTTGAAGTGGCGACCATACCCGTTTTCAATCCATGTTCTTCGGCTTCTTCTAAAATTGTTTTAACTGCTACAGTGTCTGGATTTACGCCAATTGCACCGTTATAGGTTTTAACTCCACAAGCAAAAGCCGTCGCGCCAGCTGCTGAATCAGTGATTAAATCATTACTAGCATAAGATTTGTGCAAACCAATAACTGGGAATTTTTCCAAATTCAATTGATTGCCATTGCGGTACATCCCTGCCGAAATCTGCGTCAACCCCATCCCATCACCAATCATTAAAATGATGTTTTTGGGTGCAACTTTCATCACTGGTGCAGGCAAATTTGGTAA
Source organism: Saprospiraceae bacterium (assembly GCA_047629355.1). Classification (GTDB taxonomy): domain Bacteria; phylum Bacteroidota; class Bacteroidia; order Chitinophagales; family Saprospiraceae; genus CAYUNA01. The sequence goes on from JBLHWU010000120.1 coordinate 4,743, forward strand.
ATAAATAGACTTCGTAGATTGTGGTGGACAACCGTATAAAAAGATGATAGATAATAAAAGGAAGAATTTTTTCATTGAATAGGATTGAGCTATTGCAGCATTATTTTAAAAGGGCAAATATAGAATTATGCCTTCATTCCTCAACTTCTGGCAACATTAAATTATTATTATTATTATTATTATTATTTTCTCTTTCTAAACCAAAACATACCGCTTTCCTGGCAACGTTTTTAGCATTCCTTTAAACTCTAATTCTAATAAAAGAGACGCCATTTCGCTATTGGAAATTTTTGATTTAAAAGTCAATTTATCAATCCCCGCCTCATCTTCTTCTTGTAATAAATCAATGATGATTTTCTCTTTTTCCGTCAGATCAACGAAGAGTTTTTTCTGCATGGGTTCTCCATTTTTAGCGTATTCCCAATGTAAAATATAGGCAATATCTTCAGGTGATTCGTATAGATTGGCGCGGTGTTCTTTGATTAATTTATTGCAACCAATAGAACTTTTATCTTTTAATCTGCCGGGAATGGCAAAGACGTCTTTGTTATAATTATTGGCTTGTTGGGCAGTAATCATCGAACCGCCACGTGCTGCAGTTTCAACGACAATCAAGGCATCACACAGCCCTGCTACGATGCGATTGCGCATCGGAAAATGCTCGCGGTCTGGTCCAATTTGACTGGTATATTCGGAAAGTAAACCACCATTCTCGACCATTTTGTAAGCGATATTCCGATGGACTGAGGGATAGATTTGACCTAAGCCATGTCCCAAAACCCCAACGGTTGGCACACCAATATCAACACATTTTTTATGAGCAGCGACATCTATACCGTATGCCAAGCCACTGATAATTAATGGATTGTATGCTTTCAATCCATCCACCAATTCTTCACACGCTGCGATACCTTGTGCCGTAGGTTTGCGCGTACCGACGATTCCAATAATTCGATTCGCATTCAAGTCCGCATTGCCTTTATAATATAGCATTACAGGACAATCATTATACGGTTTCAAACGACGTGGAAAATTCTTGTCAAGATAAAAAATAGGTTGGATACCGTTTTGGTCAATGAAGTGGAGTTCTTTTTCAGCTTCTTTAAGCACGCTCTGCTTAAGTATGCTATCAGCAGTTTGCGCGCCAATGCCTGGGATTTTTATTAATGCTTTTTTACTTGCTTTAAACACGGCTTCTACCCCACCACAATAGCTGATAAGATTTTTAGCAGTTACTGCTCCAACAAGCGGAATTTTCGTGATAGCAACCTGATATAATAAGTTTCCTGACATAGTTTTTGTGGTTAAGGAATGAGAATTAAATAAATCTTCACTCTTGACAGGATATTTTGTCCTCTAAAAATCTGAAAATATTAACATTTATGCGATTCTTAGTAACGGTGAAAGAATAACTTCGCCATCTGGCAACATTTATTTATCATTCCTAAAAGAAGTCAAAGAAAGGAAAAATTTAACTAAAAAAAAATAAAAAATAGCATAAGTTTTAAATAATAAAATTATTTATTTTAAAAAAATGAGGTGAGCTGGAAAATTATTATTTAAAGTCACCTACTTAGTTCTACTTTGGCACTTTAGCATTGTACGACTTTAGAGATTTTGGCGCTAAGAAATTTAATTTGAAATAGCTAAGGAAAAACCATGTTTGAGTTCGACGTTAGGAGGACGAGTTTGATTTTGACTGCTATTTCAAATTGAATTTCAGCCAAAATATCGCAAGTCTTGAATTTTTGGTTCTTTTTTTTAAGAAAAAAGAACATCAATCAATAAAACAAATGTCAAAATAGAACTAGGGAAAAATGGATTTTTAAAATCTACAAACCAATTGATTCTTCCGATAATTTCCAAGGATTCAACCGTTGAAAATCAATTTTAAAAGTGATGCGTTTGAAAAAATCATCCCGTCCTGTTACTTTATAATTAAATTCAATATTGTCAGAATTGACTATTGGGAAATTCACCGCGACCGCTCCATCAAAAAAGTCCAACATCACCCCGCCACTCCAAAAGAATTGATCCTCAGAAGTTGAATTTTCTTTATTGCTTTTAGAATAAACCATATCAAAATAAGGCTTCACCGGTAAGTTTAACGGTAAGTCCTTCGGCAAATCTGCTTTTAAATTTAAGCCAAATAGGTAATCATTCGAACCATAGCTAACGCTTTTGGGATTTTGCAATAAAGGCACTTTTAAGCCACCTTGCCCATCGTTAACTTGCCGCGATTCCCAACTCGTCGTCGTGTTTCGACCAAAGTATAAACCATCATAAGTGTAGTCATTAAATCCTTGAGCCGTTGGATAAAAACTATGCCGACGAGGATTTTTATCTCGCTCCGTATTTTCAATAAAATAACCAAAAAACAATCGGAAATCTACCTGTCGATTCTCATCATAAACGTACGCAGCTGCCAACTCCAAGGAACTTTTGATATAACTCTGGTCATTTTGAAAAACATCTTTAAAGGAATGTTGCTCCAAGTTCACTTTTGCAGAAAAAGGCATCAACGCATCCTTATTTTTAAAATCATAAGTCAGTCGATAAAATACATTATTGTCCCATTCTTTTCCCGTAAAAAGCCCCGTTGAATCATCATTAACTTTGACTTCTTCATTAATGAAATGCGCCTGCAATTTTATTTGCTGCTCAATATTACTCTTCGGCGATTTTCTAAAAGTAAAGACTAAGTACGGCGCGAATTTCGCAAACTTGTATTGTACTTCTACTTTTGGCGCACCAATTTCTGCAATCAAAGAATCTTGGTCAAACGTAAAACTTTTCACATCCAAACCAAGTGTCAACTGCTTCGCCGAAGTATTTTTTGGGTACACATTATACACCACATTTCCAACGCCAACCAAGTCTTTGGTCCCAAAAGCATACATCGGCGTCACCGCAAACTCCAATCGTTTGGACGGCAAAGTTCGATTGTAAAATGTCAATCCCGCCATGAATTTATCATACACATTATATCCAATCGCAGGCAGCCAAAACACGTCCGATTTTTGTGGATTCTCGACGGACGGCGCAAATTTCAGACGCAACGGCTCGACTTTTTTCAGCAGTCCAGACGTTTTGATATTATTATTGGTACGATATAATTCTAAGGTTGTATGTTCTGCATCGAGCACTATTTTATCGTAATCTCCTTTTGGAAAACTAATTTCTTTTTTATCCGAAAAACCATCAAACCAACGTGTTTCCACAATTTTTCCATCCTTCATTCCTGAAATGGGAAACGGCGCATTCAGTTGTCCTTTATTTTTAATGGTCAAACCAATTCCATCGTTTTCAGTAGAAATATTGGCAATCGCGTAATCCATTTTTTCAATAGAATTGATATATCCATCAAAAAACCAATCCAAATTTTTATCCGTCTGACTCATCACGTACGCCCGAAAATCTTCAGGATAAGGGTGCTTAAATGCCCATTTTTTATAATAGCCTTGCATAATTTCATTAAAAGTCTCTTCGCCTAAATACCCTTCCAAATGCTGCATCGCTGACCCCGGCTTGACATACGAACTTATCCCATAATTCAACTGCGAAAAATCATCCGAATGTGTCTCAGGTGCTTGGTCAAGTTGCTTCCGCGCGAGAAGTAACCACGCTGCTTCCATATTATCAACGTCCGTTTTGGCTTCAAAAAACGCAGGCCCCATTTGCACGACGCGACTGCCGCCGTAGTATTTTTTCATATATTGATACTCATAATAAGTATTCATTCCTTCATCCATCCAAGCGTGGTCGCGCTCGTTGGATGCCAAAATTCCGTAGAACCAATTGTGCCCCACTTCATGCGTAATCACTTGATCTAAATCCTTCGGACTTCCTGCCAAACCAATCACCGTAATCATCGGATATTCCATGCCACCGCCCGCACTCAATGCACTTTGTACCGCTGTCGCTTGCGGCCACGGATACTCGCCAACCATCTCAGAATAATATTCAATCGACCGATTCACGTAATCAATACTTTTTCCCCAATAGTCCGCCTGCTGCTCGGTAAACATCGTCCAAGTATCGACTTTTTGACCTGACTTTAAGGTCACTTCACTTTTCTGAACTTTAAATCGCTTATCCGCAAACCACGCAAAATCATGGACTTTTTCAGCGGTATAAACCAACGTTTTCATCGTTTGACTCGAAAATGGAAAAGTGTCAAGTTCGCCGTAAGTTTCCAATTTATTCGCTGCTTTATTTTTAAAATAATCGGTCGTTTCTTCAATTTTTTCCTTTAAAAAATCTTTCTCAGAATCGGTTTCTAAAACACCAGTTGCGCCCACTACATAATTTTCTGGCAACGTAATCTGTACTTCAAAACTTCCAAACTCTGAGTAAAATTCGCCCATATTCAAATAAGGCATCGGATGCCAGCCTTTATGGTCAAAAACGGCTGGCTTTGGAAACCACTGCGTCAATTGATAGCTTTGGTCAACATGCCCCAAGCGTGAAAAAGAAGCTGGAATTTTTAATAAAAAAGGTGTTTTAATCATAATCTTCTCTCCTTTTTTTAAAGGTTCAGATAATGTGATTTTAGCGATGTCCCCATTTTTTTCATCGTACGCCCAAGTTGCGGTGTTGTCATTTACTTTAAAATCCAGCTTATCTAAGTACCCAAAATCGCTATTTTCTGCAAAATAAAAATCGGTATCTCCCAAGCGAATTTGCTGCTTAGAAAAAGCAGTATTGATGTTTTTGTAGGCATTTGGCCAGAGGTGCATCCAAATTTCAGCCAGTGCCGTCGGAGCGTTATTCGTATATTCAATTTCGATATTGCCTTCAAGGGTGTGCGCTTCATCGTCCAAGGTAACGTCGATTTTATAGTTGACTTCTTGTTGAAAATTGCTATCCGTTTGGGCGAATAAAAAAGCAGTCGAAAAAAGGAGTAGGAGTATTGTGAGTTTATTTTTCATCGTAAAAATTAAAATTTAAGGGTTGAGGGTTCTAGGGGGTAAAATTAAAAAATAGGAGACGATGAAACCTGATTGTGCGATTCTTTTTTTGTCATTCTGAGCGAAGTGGAAAAATCTGAGGTGTTGTTGTACCCAGATTCCTCCACTTCGGTCGGAATGACAAAATGTAGTCGGAAAGACAAAAGACAATTAAAGTGACAAAAAATCAATGACTATGCCCACATCCAATCGGCGAACCCGTAGGCATTGCTGGTGTAGCAGGCATTTTATAATTCTCGGGATGCTTTTTGAATTGCTCGATTTGAAAAGTAAGGTAAGTTTCATGAGCATTACTCATTCCATTATTTTTAGAAATCAGTACCTTTTCCAATTTATTAATTTGAAATAATGCAGCTGCCGCAACTTGTTGATTTCCCTTGTTATGACTTGCCAACTGAAATAAATGCTGCATCGTTAATTTTTCAACTAAGACAATCATTTCATTATCAAACGGCGTTGTTTCACCTCTATTTTTATCAATAGTATTCAAATTTTCAAGCAACTCATTTAAAGATATAAACGCGGCGGAATTTCGTGCATTTTGCTCCACAACCCGCGCCAATCGTTCTGGGTTTAAAATAAATTTCAACGTATTATTAGCTGAAGTCTCTGCTGCTGCCAATGGGTCAAAAATCATCGAAGTATTCGTTTTGAATAATTCTCGATCACGGCTATAACCAATCGGTTGCGGTGGAATTAAGTCCAATAAATGATTCGGCATTTTTAAATAATCAGCGGTCAATGTCTCTAGCAAAGCATTCAAAGCTTCTTTTTGAATCGCTGCATCCACTGGCGAAACCAACGGTGTTTTCTGATTTTTCAAACTTTTACTGTTCACCGAATATTCATAATTCACCCCACCAATTAACTTTGCAACTGCTTCCACCTGATAGCGTGGCGATAAATAAATCGGTACTAAAATATTCTCTAAATGCGCCACCGGCATTCCTTCTGGCAAGCTGTTCAAATTCAAGTTTTTCAAAGATTTTTTTCGCACTTTTATCATGCGTTTCAATTCTTCCGTCGGCGAATTTCCATTGTCCCAAAGATGCGCCGCAGGATGTGCGCTACCCGGAGAACGAGCGTCTTGGTCGGAAATGTATTGCAGACCCATTTCAGCATTTTTAGTTAAAATTTGCTGCAATGCCTCCCCTTCGTTTGTCCCTTTCGGAAAATCTTGATAACCATATATAACGGTGCGCTTGTCCCATGCTCCAATTTTATCGTCGTACGCATTTTCAAAATTTGGCTGACCATTTTCACCCACCGTCACATATGGATGCGGGTAATCCATCACCGAAGCACGGTCGTTGCCGCTTGCTGCAAAATTATGTGCCAAGCCAATCGTATGACCAACCTCATGCGCCGAAAGCTGCCGCAATCTTGCCAGTGCCATTTCCAATAGTTGCGGGTCAGGCGTCACACCATCCGCTGCATAACCAGACGATAATCCTTGCGCAATTAGAAAGTCCTGACGCACGCGAAGGGAACCCAAAGAAACGTGTCCCTTGATAATTTCGCCCGTACGCGGATCAATTACGGAACTCCCATACGACCAGCCTCGCGTCGAACGGTGCACCCATTGAATGAGATTATACCGAACATCCATCGGGTCCGCATCGGCAGGTAATTCTCGGACTTGAAAGGCATTCTTGTAACCTGCCGCTTCGAATGCCTGATTCCACCAAGTCGCACCTTCCATGAGGGCAGATTTGATGGGCTCGGGGGCGCCACGGTCGAGGTAATAAATGATAGGTTCAACAGGCTCGCTCATTTTTGCGTTCGGATTCTTCTTTTCCAAACGGTGGCGAGTAATTAGTCTTTTCACCAAAGGCTGCGTGACTGGTGTCGCATAATCTTGGTAGCTGATTTCAAAATAACCGCAACGTGGGTCAAAAACTCGTGGCTGATAACCCGCATCTGGCAATTCGACAAAGGAATGATGTTGCCGCACCGTCACCGCTTCGGGCGAAGGCGTGACGGTGCGGATATAGCTGCCTTCCGCATTGCCAGTAAAGGTCAATGTGGATTCAAATTCAGTATTTTTTGGAAAATTTTTAGTGCGTTTTAAATAAATGGCAGAGCGGGATTCGTCTAGTTTATACTGTCCTTGCTTCCCCTTTTTTAAACTGCCTGCAACATCATGGGCATCGCGCAACAAAAATTTCGTTGCATCAACTAAAATGCGCCCATCTTTTTCGGAAGTCACTTTAAATCCCCATAAAACAGACTGTGCAAAAGCTTCTTCTACCGATTGCCGTTCGTCGGAATTGTCACTGACCGCACGGTATTTATAATTGAGGTGAGTTAGTAAAATTTTGTTTCCACTACGTGTGAATTTTACGATACGCTCACGGCCTAATTGTCCTCGGTCTAAACCAATATCGTTTGAACCAATACCCGCGGGTAAAGAATTAACGTAGAGGAATTCGGTATCTAACTTATCAATTTCAACCCAAATTTTTCCTTGTTTTTCATCCCAATAAAAATCGAAATAGCCAGTTTGCTTTTGCAAATCAGTGGTGAGCTCATCGAAGGTTTTGGGGGCTTTTTTTTCTTGAGCCAATAGGACATTGGTACTGAAGAGTAGCGCAAGGACAATTAGATATCTGTGGTACATCATTTTATTTAGAAATTTAGAAATTTGGAAATTTAATTATTTGGAAGCAATATAGCCCAAAATTCTAAACATCCAAAAGTCTAAATATCTTTTCTAAAACCGCATCACCATCAACCGTTTCGTAACCGCTCGATAACCATCGACTTGCACCCAAAGCATATAGCTACCTTCGCGCCATCCGGAGACATCCAACGTCCAGATTGGTTGCGATAATTCGGCAATGTTTTCCTCAAAAACAGGTTGCCCCAACTGATTACTAACCAAGATTTTTGCGGATTCCCCAAGGAAGTCTTCTAATTTTAAATGGACAACATCGCTTGCGGGGTTTGGAAAAATCGCATAATTTAAAACAGGCGTAAAATTCACTTTTTGAACGGCACTCAATTGAGTATCGCCATTTGAAAACTGCATCGTTGCTCGATAAAAATTAGCACCTTCGTATGGGGAGTTGTCTATTTTTTCAAAAACAACTTTGTCATTTTTATTAATTTCAAATAAAGGTTCAAAAGTCAATCCATCGGCAGATTTTTCAATAAAAATGGTTTCAACAGCTTCATCAGAAAACGCAATGCCGTGCAAATCAACCTGCTCCGCTTTTGCCGCTGCTTGCAATTGTAAATTATCCCTATTGACAAATAACAATGCTTGCGGCGCGGCAATTGTGACCGTATAATCCTCTACTTCGCCGTAGTCAAAATTCCCACAAGGCTCCGGTTCTACATCACGACTCTTCGCAACCCGCATGCGCGTATTTCCAACTAGTGCAGCCATGGGAATGTCGATTGTACCTTGCGTTACATCATTTGAAGTACCATTTGGTGGCATCGGCGTCAAGCCAGAAAAGGCAATTTCGGAAGGTTCGTCAAATACACCATCTTGATTGTAATCAATCCAAACTTTCCAATATTCGGCGTATGTAAACCAGCTAAAATCAGCCGTTAAATTAATATCGACGGTCTCACCAGCCACTAAATTAGCGACTTCACTAGTGAAGTCTGAATATTGACTTTTACCTGATGCCTTGTCCAAATTATTGATTGCGACACCCGAAATCCAATCATGCCACGGAAAATCTCCCGCAGATGCACAATAATTGGCAGGGCCGCCATCATTGGAACAAGAACTTGGTGCAATGATGAGATCGCTAGTATTACAATTATTATCAGCATCAAGAATCGCCAGTGAAAGATTTCCATTAGAAATTAAAAACGGACCGATTGCTTCTGCCACATCATAATTCCCAGAATAAGTCGAGCCATTAATCGTCGTTTCCCAACCTGAACCTGCGCCAAATCCTGTCATTAATAAATCGAAAGTGAAGATATCATCCGCAGAATCAGCATCCGTCCCCGCATCGTCACAACTAATATTTGGGATGGTTGAGGTAATGCTGCACGGCGTTGCATTCGAGCAAGACGCAGGTGCAACCACTGTTTTTAAATGTGCGCAAGCCTCCACTTGGTCAGTAACCAGCAGGCTCAGATCACCGTCGCTAATCAAAAAGCCGCTGATGATTTCTGGTATATTATAAGTGCCTGTGTATACTGTTCCGTTAATCGCCGTTTCCCAGCCTGGTCCTGTATTTGTTCCAATTACATTTATTTCAAAAGAAAAAGTATCGTCGTCAGAATCTGTATCTGTACCTGTACCTGCATCATCACAAGTTTCATTAGAAATGGTCGCAGTAATAGAACAAGCATTCGCATTTGAGCAACTTGCTGGTGCAAAAACAATAACTACGTCATTGCAACCATTGTCCACATTGTCGACAACCGCAAAAGTAACATCGCCGTCACTAATCAAAAACGGACCGAAAGTTTGTGGCATATCGTAGCTTCCACTGACCGATTCTCCGTTGATAGTAGACAACCAACCTGCTCCGGTGGAAGTCCCCGTTACGGTCAAATCAAAGGTGAAAGTATCATCCGCTGGGTCAGTATCCGTACCTGCATCATCACAAGGACTTGCAGTTACCGTACCCGTTATTGTGCAAACATTATTCGAACAACTTGCTGGTGGTATTACTGAAACAACTTCCGTACAAATATTGTTTGTATCGTCTATTAAATCAAAATCAATATCCCCATTACTAATTACGAAAGGCCCAAACGTTTGAGTAGTTCCATAAATGCCGCTTTCTGATTGACCATTAATTATAGCTGTCCAGCCCGTTCCCGCATTCATCCCCGTTACGTTTAAATCAAAAGTAAACGTATCATCGCTGGAGTCTGAATCTGTACCCGCATCATCACAAGCACTCGCCGTCGCTGTTGCCGAAATGGTGCAAACTGGTTGGCCACCTTGGATTATATTTACGGTATAATCTTCAATTTCACCGTAATCAATATTACCGCAAGATGAAGCATAAGCATTTCGGGTTTGAATTACGCGCATTCGAGTGCCACCCAATTCTGCATTGGCAGGAATCGAAATTGAACCTGTCACCGTTCCTGCAGTTCCGAAAATAGCAGGAGCCGTTAAAGTTTCTGAAAAGGCAATTTCGACAGGTTCTTGAAAAACACCATCTCGGTTGTAATCAATCCAAACACGGATATATTCATCATGAGTTGTCCAGCTAAAACTACTTTCTACCGAAATGGGGTAACTGCCACTCGTCTCGACATCCGTCACATCTGAAGTATAATCGTTATAGACGTTCTTATTAGAATTTTTGTTAATTTGATTAAAAGTAACGTTAGAAATCCAGTCCGTCCAAGGAAAATCACTTTGCGCCGAGCAATACGTAATTGGAACACTGCTATTGATAGAGATGAAAACGGATTGGCTTCCTGTACATCCACTCGTGTCCGTCACCGTCACCGAATAACTCCCCGAACCTAAGCCAGAAATGGTTTGCGTTGTTTCATTATTGCTCCATAAATAAGTGTACGGCGGCATTCCTCCCAATGGACTTACCATTGCCGTTCCATTCATTGACGAGTTAGAATTGGTATCTGTCGCCGAAGTATTTGGTGTGACCGAAGAAGGTTCAGTAATCACGACGTTTGCGGCACCTGTCATGCTGCTTGCGTCTGTGACCGTAACCATATAAGTATTGGCTACGAGATTAGTAGCAGTTGCAGTTGTTTGACCATTTGACCAAACATAAGTGTATGGCGCGGTTCCATTAGAGGAAGAAACTGTTGCATCTCCGTCATTCAAGCCACCGCAAGAGACGTTATTTTTAGTTGGAAAATTAACGTTAATTGCTCCCGTTCCACCACTGGTTAAATTAAAAAAAGACTTGTAAAAATTACCATTTTCATCTTTAATAATGGTGTTATCTGAAATATTGTCATTATTAATATCAACTTCCGCCTCAAAATAAATTTCAAACGTATAATTCCCTTGGTTCAAACCATTCGCCAAATCAATAGCAACTGTACTACTTCGTCTTTTAGTACGATATGTGCCATTCGATAACAGTGTCAAAGTTGATAACGTGTACAATTGAAAGCTACCTGGCGTTGTTCCAGTTTCATAAATACGGTAATAAAGCTTTCCGTTCAAGACTTTATTATCACAACTTTCCCACGTCACGGTTTCGGCGTAAGTCATCACAATTGAGGTAACATCCCCAAAATTATGATTGTTAAAACTTGATAAATACCCACAATTTGCAACGTATAAACCCGTATTCGTACCATTGGCTTCTACGTTTAAAATGGTATTACAAGAACTCACGAAGTTATAACCGCAAGCATTTAAATCACTGGGCAATACCCAGAGTAAAAGGTAAAAAATTGGCAATAAGTAATAATTTCTCATGTTGTTCTTTTAATTTTTTTAAAAATAGGAGTTATTAATTTTTTAAAAATAAAAAGGTAATTGTGCTTTAAATACTTGACAGCAAATAGATTAAATATTTATTTTTAAATTAATAATTTTAAAAAATAGTAGAGGAGTGTCCAACCAGAGTTAAAAAAAAGACGGTACAGAAGTTTGAATATTTAGAATATTGAAATTAAATCGTGAGGCTACCAATTCTTCTGTTTTTGTTATCTCAACAAATATAGTTAAAAAAACATCCTAAATAAAATTCCATTTTTTGAGAAATTAAGTGACTAATTTAAAACTTAAAGCCTCTATTACGGGTTTTAAATTGAACAAATGCCACCCCAAACATATAAACGCATATTTGGAAAATACTCATCTCCAAGCTCAATTTTAGGGTACGAAGGTGAGGCCTTCATAGTTTCGACCAATCCATTTTTCGACAATCCAACAATTATTTTAAAAAAATCAGATGACATTTCAGGAGTTTTTAAATAATCTTTATAGAATTTTAAATCATAAAATTTTAGGGGAAAGCTACCCCGATTTCAGCTTGAAATTTATCTTAATTGCCATTGTTTTTATTTTATTTGGACGACTTATTATTTGGAGTATCACAAACATTTTAACCCGTTTTTTCAAACAAAGACAAATCGACTCTGGGCGAAGCTTTGCCTTTATTCAGTTTACTAAGTATATTATTTACACCGGTATATTTATACAGGCACTAAGTATTATTGGCATCAAATTTACAGTTATTTGGGGCGGTGCAGCAGCCTTATTAGTAGGTATTGGATTAGGACTTCAGCAAACTTTTAATGACCTAATTTCTGGATTAATTCTGCTGGTTGAAGGTACCGTCGAAGTTGGTGATATTGTAGAAATTAATGGCGTAGTCGGTACAGTTATCAACATCGGTATTCGGACGTCCAAAATCAAAAGTCGGGACGGTATTTCCCTTCTAATTCCCAATTCAAAATTGGTTGGTGATAGTTCAACCAACTGGAGTCATACGGTACAAACGACACGTTTTCAAATTAAAGTCGGCGTAGCGTATAGTTCTGATGTACAATTTGTGACAAATCTTTTATTAGACTCCGTAAAAAACCATCCCAAAATTTTAAACAAGCCTGAGCCTCGTATTCAATTCAAAGATTTCGGCAACTCCTCATTAGATTTTGAAATTCATTTTTTTAGCAATGAATTGTTAGGAATTGAATTCGTCAAAAGTGATGTTCGGTATAAAATTATGGAACTCTTCAGGGTTAATAATATTGAAATTCCATTTCCGCAACAAGATATTTGGTTTAAGAATCAGATTAAGTAACTCGGATTTCTAATCCGACAAATATCCCATTAGATGTTAGATTAAAACCCTGAGTAGCTTTTGTATTATTTGAAGTCAAAATATTAACCTAATTTCGCGGTAAAAACTATCAAAACTTACAATATGCAGTATCGCTTTTCTTTTTTAATTGGCTTATTATTTTTAGGCTTCACCAGCTTTGCCCAATACGAACCCGTTTTTCCAACCTTGGAAGGCGACCAATTATTGGATGAATTGGTAGATGCCTACAAGCCTGCTATTTCACTGACTTACGGACAAGCCCGCGATACACTTTTTGGCAATATTGATAGTCCAAACGATAGCTTAACCTGTGTTTATACTGGCTATACCATTTATCTTGACCCAACGCTGGACCCAACAATAGCCGCGTTTCAAAACGATGGACCAAATGCCTTGAATGCCGAACACACTTATCCGCAGAGCCTCGGTGCAAGCGGCTTGGCACGAGCGGATATGCACAATCTTTATTCAACTCGAAAAGATGTGAATGGCGCACGCGGTAATGACCCATTTGCGAATATCTCAGACAGTCAGACGGATGTTTGGTGGATTCAAAGTCAGTCGCAAGGCAATATTCCTAGTCAGAACAAAGACGGTTATAGTGAAGAATTATCGGGTGTTTCTTTTGAGCCTCGCGAAGAACATAAGGGGAATGTAGCCCGCTCCATGTTTTACTTTTATACGATGTACAAGGCACAAGCGGATGCACAGAATAACACTTATTTCAGTAGTCAATTACAGACTTTTTGTGAATGGCATCAGCAAGACCCTGCGGATTATAAAGAATATATTCGGACGAAATTGATTGCGCCATATCAAGATGACAAGCCGAATCCATTTGTGCTGGATTGTACTTTGGCGGAACGGTCATATTGTAGTGACTTTCAAATTGCTTGTTCCCCCGTTTCGACGGATGATGAGGCAGTTGATACGGCTTCGAAGTTAGCGGATAATTTTCCAAATCCATTTGGTTACGAAACAGAAGTGCAATATTTTTTAGCTAAAAACTATCAAACAAAATTGACGATTTCGGATATGCTTGGACGGGAATTGCATGAAGTTGTGAATGAAAATCAAGCGGCAGGAACACATACTTATACTTTGCAAAAAAGTGTGGAGTGGGGTAGTGGCATTGCTATTTTAAAATTGGAATTGACGGATGGTGAGCGAGTCTTGATTTTCACCAAGAAAATGGTGATGCTCTAGGACACTTTAAAATCTGGTGATTTTAAAAATCACCAGGTTTTGGACTTTTGAAGATATTTTTATCACGCCTTCCGCACCATTGAAATATGCGGAATCCCATCTTCTAAATATTCCTCTCCCACGCTTTCAAAGCCCAGTGAATTGTAAAATTTCAATAGATAACATTGCGCACCAATCTTAATCGCCATTTTTCCAAATAAGGTCTCACATTGCTGAATCGACGCTTCCATTAATTGCACACCAACACCTCGTCCTCGTACACTTCCTACTGTAATTACTCGCCCAATCGACGGATATTTTTCGTAAGAAACACCTACTGGAACAAGCCGCGTATACGCCACTAATTTTTCATTTTCGTACCCCATTAAATGCCAACAAACTTGGTCTTTCCCATCTGCATCCAAATAAGGACAATCTTGTTCGACGACGAAAACTTCTTGGCGAAGTGCCATCACTTCATATAATTCTTCGAGAGAAAATTCAGAAAAAGGTTTACAAGAGAATTGAACCATAATGTGGTTGATTAGTTATTTGTGGATGTTGCTAAAAGTAGAAGTTTCTTTTAAAGTAACTCCTACTTTTGGCATTTGGCGAAGATATTGATTTGAGTAACCTAATTTTTAATCTAAAAATCGCTGCCGCACTTCCGCAGACGGAATCATACAAGCCTCCTCTTTCCCAAACCACCGATACCGATTACTCGCTATAAAATTATAAACCGCATCCCGAAGGAAGCGCGGAACAATTTTAAAAATAAAAAAAATCTGCCAAGCACTACCCAACTGTCGCATTACTTCTAAAGGTACATCCGATCGCAAATAGACTTTATTTTTATCAATCAAAACAACAGTATTTAATTCCTTCGTCGGCAAGTTGAATTTTTTCAATAAAGTCTGCCCGACCTCCGATTGCAACGAAGCCAATCGAAAATGGCTACTTTTATCCATACTTATCAACGTCTGCACGCTGCTGTTACAAAAATTACAAACGCCATCAAATAACAAAATGGGCTTATCTAAAGGAATCGTCGATGTGGGAGAATTTGTTGTCATACAAATTAAACACGCGACAAAGAAAGAGGTTTTGTC
>JBLHWU010000121.1:0-19459 GCA_047629355.1 Saprospiraceae bacterium
AGGAAACGCCGAAAACTACACCCACAATTTCACCTAAACCAAAAGCAGCAGCAACCGACAAAGTAACAGAAACCGGTGGGCTAATTGCCATCAACGATACCCAACTCTACCTCAAAACTATCGGTAAAGGCGAACCAATCCTCTTCGTTCACGGAGGACCAGGACTTGACCACACCTACTTTCTACCACAATTACAAGCGTTGGCAAAAGACCATGAGTTAATTTTTTATGACCAACGAGCCAGTGGAAAAAGCGCTTCTAATTTAGACAGCACCCAGATTTCAATGGACATCTTTGTGGATGATATTGAAGCCATTCGTAAAAAAACGAAACAAGCTAAACTCAATATTTTGGGGCATTCCTTTGGTGGTATTTTGGCTATGAAATATGCTATCAAATATCCCGAAAAAGTCAATAAATTAATCCTTTCCAATTCTTCTGGCGCGAGTGCTGAATTCATGCAAAACGAAGCCAAACGACTGCAAGAACGCATCACAGAGGACGACCAATTTGAACAGCAGCTTATTTTTAAATCCAAAAATTTTCAAGCTGGAAAGGCGTCAGCTTATGAAAATTTGTTTAGAATATTTTTTAGAAAAGAGTTTGTCAATCGAGAACTCGCAGATAGTTTGACCTTGACCTTTCCTAATAATTTTGTACAAAACAGCCGATTATTAGGCTATCTAAACAAAGATATGGGGGCAAATTATGATTTTCATCAAGATTTGAAAAAAATTACTGCACCGACTTTAGTGGTTTATGGTGACTATGAGATTTTGGCAGAAAGTGCTGGTAAGCAACTCGCTGAAAACATTCCGAACGCAAAATTTACCCTAATTGAAGATTGCGGGCATTTTCCTTTTGTTGAAAAACCGAAGGCGTATTTTTCGGAGATTAATGAATTTTTGAGATGATTGAATTTTAAAAGATATGAAGAAGCGAAACCGAAAATGACGAATGAGACGGAAGTGGGAAGGTTGGAAAATCGAAGAATGAAGTATATTATCTTATAGTTGAATCTTACGGTAAATTAAGTTTTTAAAAAAAAAATTGAGAAGCTCAAAAATCCTAAGATTTTTGAGCTTCATAAAATACCTTGCGTGCTACCTGCCGCAGCGCAGGTGGGGTTATTGAGGGATAAAAGCAGTTTTTACAAATCTTTTTTATCCCTCAAACGCCCTTTGCTAAAATTCAAAGAAGCTTACTTTACAAGGTACTTAAGTAATATGTAGTGATTAGACTTTATGAATGAGTAGCTTTTTTAGAATTGCAAATAATTGATAATCAATAGTTTGCGAATTATCCAGAGTCGCCATTCATAAAGTCTATTAATCAGGTAAAATTTTTGGACAAGATTTTTTCGATAGTTTTCTTTAAAAAAGGCTTGAATAATCCTTTTATTGAAGTCTTTTTAGAAGAAAATAGCGAAAAAAGATGTTTAAAAATTACCTAATTAATTAGTACGTGTTACTTAATGGAAGTCTACAAATTCCTATGCGACCCATCGCAAAACGGCGTCCTATTCACATTGTGCTTACAACCGCACCAAGCAACCCGTTTTTTCTCTTCAACAACTTCAATAATTGGCCCCATGCCTGTGCCTTTGTGTTTACCATCGCAATATGGCTGATTCGTACTGATTCCGCACGAACACCAAGCGTATCGACCAGGCTCAACTTCCATAACGTATGGACTCTTTTGTGGTATTAGTTTTTCACTCATTATTTTATTTTTTAACGTGTTTATGTGTTGTTGTATTCAAGTATTTGAGTTTCACATGAACATACAAACACAATTTATTTAAAATGAACTTGATTTACAGCCTTTCCGGGAACGTCCGCGCTTACGTCCGCCCATCAAACCGTTGTCTAAAAAGTTGTAGGAAACAGTAATTCCCGTGATGAAATACCAGTCTGAGTCAGTATCATCCCCACGCGCTGTACCTGTAGGAACAACGACGGGTTCGCCGCCCGATAATTCGCCTGTTCGGTTACTCAATGCTGCACCTAAAGTATTGCCATCCGCAGCCAATTCAGTAGAGGCAACATACGTGCCACTCACATCGTCTAGGAAGTCAGAAAATGCCCGCCGTGCACCAATTTCAAAACCGATATTTAACTTATCTGTTACGGCATATTTGACACCGATACCGAATGGGATAGTCAAAGTAATCGTCTTATATTCCTCACGATCAGGGTATTGCGACAAGCCTTGCCCTTCCGTGCCTAATGGTTGTAATGCGACCCACTCCCCTTCAAAGTTGGCTTTTGGATTAAATTTTGTCCCTGTAACTCCTGCGAAAATGTATGGCGTAAAAACTTTATATAGACCATAAGGTTGATAGCCTAAAATGTTAAATTCACCCATCACACCCAATTCTAAAAGGCTGGATTTGAAACCTAGATTTCGAGCATTAATCGCTGCGTCATTGGAGTTAAAATCATTGCCAGAGATGCCTGCGTAATTGAAACTTACACGGGCAACGAGGCGTTCCCCAAAATTGTAGCGGACAAATGCGCCTCCTGCAAAACGCGTTTCATCCAAGTAAACTTTGGTTGAATTGTTTGATAAATCGCCCATGTAATTTGAGCCACCTAATAACACACCCATTTCAAAATGTTGAGCAAAAATTGCAGTATTTAAAAGGGTGAAAATTGCTAAAATAAACGTTTTCTTTGTCATGATAAAAGTTGATTTTAAAATTGATATTCGGAAGTTTGACTTTTAAAAGACCATAACGGCAAAGGTAGGAAAGGAAACGAAGGAATTGACAATTTTCTTATGCCCACTTAGAAATCTTTTACCCTTCCTTTTTATCAAAAATAATAAAAAAGGAGGTTCAGCTACCCGAACCTCCTAGGTATTGCTTAATATCTAAATTTTATAATATAAAGTTAGGATTTATTTTGAGACAGCAAAGGTTTTCTATTTTGAATTTCTTCAAAAATGGTGTTAATTTCATCAGAAGATGGTCTTGGCGCATTCACATTAATCAGTTTACCTTCGGTATCAATCAACATAAAACGTGGAATTCCTGTAATCAAATTATCCTTACAAATGCTGCTATCCCATGCTTTGTCAGCGTATAATTGAACGCCTTTCATTGATTTTCCCACTACCATTTTTTCCCAAGCATCTTTATCTTTGTCAATAGAAACGCTCACGAATTCAATTTTCCCACCAGCTGCATATTTCGTTTCCAAGTCCTCCAAATACGGCAATTCTTGCATACACGGACCACACCAAGTTGCCCAAACGTCGATGTAAACCACCTTTCCACGAAGGTCTTCCAAGCCCACAATTTCGCCCTTTATATTTTCATATTTCCAAGTTGGCGCGTCTTTTCCTTTCGCAACCGTTGTCCATTGATTGTATTCTTTCATCACTTTTTCCACCGATTCTGCATCTTTACAATTGGCTTGAAAAGCAGTCATAATATTTTCTGGAATGTCTGCACCATGTTGATACAACAAACCGCCCATCATACTATAGTAAGCGTAATCTTTCACTTTTTGGTTTTTTGAAAATTCACCAATCAACTGTATTTGCGCATTTGGAACGGCGAATTTATCGTTATCTTCACCAACTATTCCTTTTGCTTGATGCGATAAATAAGCTTCAATAAAACTTTTGAAATCCTGAGATGCTAACATTTTATCATCATTGAATTCAAATTTTGCTAAAAAATCGTAATAATCTGCTGCCATTTCTGGTTCATCTGTCTTCGCGACATAAGCGAAATATTCAGGATACATTAGACGATTGTTCGCATTGGCAATCAAGATATTTTGTTTTTCCATCTTAACAAAATCAGGACTCATGCCACTATTATTCATCAAAGCAGTTTTGAAGTTACCCATCATTTGCTGCTTCATATCATCCATTTTGGCAATAAATTCAGCTATTTCCAAACCAAAAACAGCTCGCCAATCGCTCATCAACTTTTCATCCAATAAGTATTTTGAAGCTAAATAATTACTCTCTTCCGCACCTTTTCCACTGTAAGACATCGTTTCATCGAATTCTTCAACATTGAATTTTACAGTCATTGCATCGCCTGGTTCAACATAAAAAGTAGTGCGTTCGCCGCCGTAAGATAGCTGCGCCATTTGACCTATTTCTACAGGAATTGTTGCCATAAAGTTTCCCGTTTCATCCAAAAGTGCACTGATTTTTTTCCCATCAATCACGATAGTTGCTTCGCCACCTTTAGCATTTTCAACCATGCCTTTCAGTATCACGTCTTTAATTTCAACGACCGCTTCCTTTTTCTCTGACGCGTTTTGACAAGCAAATAATAGTAAGAAAGGGAATAAGAGCAATAAATTTTTCATTGATTTTTTTTTTAAAAAGCGATATGATTTGCACAGCATCTTGCTGCATTTAACAAAATTACTCATTTTAAAATTTGTAACTTTCAAAATCGTCAAAAACGTTCGCTACCCTACATTTTTTTGCAACCTATTCGTCAATGAAGTGGTCTATTTTTTATAGCAATTAAAAAACGGTTAATTTTGTCTTTCTATCTATTTTTTATGTTCCATTTTCTAAATAAAAAATCAATCATGAAAAAACGGTTACACCTAATCTTAATCATTCTTTTTAGCTACTTCTATACTGCTGATATTTTAGCGCAAGATTTTATTTTTACAGAAGTTCCCAATCCACCGAATAGTCAATTTAATAGCTTTGTTGCCCAGACGGATGACAATACCTATTTATCCTATTTCGACAATGCGTACAACACTTTTCTATATTCCTATGATGGCGAAACCTTGACAGATATAGGTGGACCTGTCGACTACACTTATAGTTTTTTCTTGACAGAGCAAGATGAAAACCTATTTTTAGCTTATAATGACTATGATTACAATACTGCTTTGGTGCGTTATGATGGTACAGATTTTACTGTTTTAGGCACACCAAATTATGATGAATTTTTGAATGGATATGCTTTCGCTTTAGACGGCACCTACTATTTTGCTTGGTTTGAATTCATTAATTTTACGCAAATCTTGCGATACATAGATGGCGATAATTTAATAGATGTAGAAATACCAGTAGGTTTCACATTTGGCAACTTTGTCGGCGAGCTCAATGGAGAAGCTTTTGTTACTTTGCAAGATGCCAATTTCAACCAAGGACTTTATAGCTTTGACGGTAATGATTTCACCGAAGTGACGCTGCCTGACAATACGACCAATCCATTTTTACAAATTGCGACGGCCGACGCATTGTATATTAATCTTTTCGATACTGGTTTCAATAGTTTATTGTACATTTTTGATGGTAATGATTTCGATTTAGTTGACCTACCGATGGGCTTTACCCTCGGAAATTTTATTGGCGAAGTAGATAATCAATTGTTCTTCAATTTAAATGACAATGCCTATAACGGAACCCTTTATAGGTTGGATGGAACTGGTTGGACTGGTTTTCCTGATACCAACTATGACCTTGCTTTTGGTGACGGTGTATCTAATACAGCAGTTTATCCTTCATATACCAACGATGGTTTTTACACTTTCTCAATGGGTATTTGTGATGGAACAGATTTGAACATTGTAGAAAATCCATTGGGTTTTCAATACAGTCAATATCAAGCGGATTGGGAAGATGGCGTATTTGCTTCTTATTTTGATGCTACTTTCAACAACTCCTTGCAATATTATAATGGTATGGATTTACAGACGGTGCCACCACCGAATGATTTGACCTATAATTTTTACGAATTTGAGTTAGATGAATTGTTGCATTTCACTTTCCGTGATTTCAATTTCAATCGAACCTTATATTACCTTGGCGAACCAAATGAAGCACCTTCTGCAGCTGACAATACGGTGCAAACACTGGTAGAAACGCCGTATATGTTTACCATCGAAGAATTCAATTTTACCGATATTGACGTAGATGATACGTTGTCCTCTATTCAAATTATTGCAAAACCAACGTTGGGTATTCTGCACTCAGATGGCGCAAATATTGGTACAGGCGATTTTATTCTTGCTACTGAAATTGAAAATCTGACCTACGTACCGTTCAATGACGGGATGGGTATGCCTTATGATTCTTTCTCGTTTAAAGTTTTTGATGGTGATGATTTGAGTGAAGAAACGTACATCATGTTTATCAATGTTTTGGAAGAATTGGTGAGTACTAATGATAATTTATTGGCGACGGCTTTGGAAATTTTCCCAAATCCAACGACTGACCTTATTACTATAAAAATTGACAATTACACACCGCAACAGACTGCCGAAATTTTAATTTATAATCAAAAAGGGCAAGCAATGGAACGACGAATGACAACAACTTTAAATGAAACATTTGTGACCGATACTTGGGCGAATGGCGTTTATATTTTGGTGATTCGAGAAGGAGAAAATATGGTGAGTCGGAAGATAATCGTTCAATAAAAAAGAGGTCAGAAGATAGACCATTTCATTGTCAAAAGTCAGATAACACTCATTTTCAGTCTGACTTTTGACAATGAAATGGTCTGACCTCTAACTTCTCTTCAAAAATTCGCACTTTTGCCCCATGAGTCAACTATTCAAAAATAACAAAGAACTACAATCTTACCTTGATGCCTGTGTCGAAACCCACAATCGACCTGATTTTATTGAAAACGACCCTATCGTTATTCCGCATCAATTTTCTAAATTACAAGACATTGAAATCATGGCGTTTTGGACGTCAATGTTGGCCTGGGGACAGCGCAAAACGATTATCAATAAAGCCACAGAATTAGTAGAATTGATGGATGGCGCACCGCATGATTTTATGGTCAACCATGAAGAACAAGACCGCGCCAGATTTGAAAACTTCAAGCACCGAACCTTTCAACCAATTGATTGTCTGTATTTTAT
Source organism: Saprospiraceae bacterium (assembly GCA_047629355.1). GTDB lineage: Bacteria > Bacteroidota > Bacteroidia > Chitinophagales > Saprospiraceae > CAYUNA01. Next base: position 6,870 of record JBLHWU010000121.1, read on the forward strand.
AGAGTTTTTTCAAAATTATTATCGGAAAAATGAATCGCTGGAAACGGCGTTTTCTCAGTTTATAAAACCAACCGATACGGATATTGGAAATGGCATTCGCGGTTTCAACGACCTGTTTTTTTCTTTGGAAAATGCGCCACATCGAACGCGTAAACATGTCGCTACGCCCGTCCGAAAATCTTCTTGTAAACGCATCAATATGTTTCTGCGGTGGATGGTACGGCAAGACGATAAAGGCGTGGATTTTGGTCTATGGGAAAACATTTCACCGAGTCAATTATTGATGCCATTAGATGTCCATGTCGATAGGATTGCACGGCGATTGGGACTATTGGAACGCAAGCAGACGGATTGGTTGTCGGTGTTGGAATTGACAGGAAATTTACGGGCATTTGATGCGACAGACCCTGTGAAATATGATTTTGCGTTGTTTGGGGTTGGGGTTTTGGAGAATAAAAAAAATTAAATTATTTACGCCCAATCACCACCATCATTCTTCCCGTTTCCCCACCCTCTTTTCGATAAGAAAAATAATCCTCATTGTGCAAAACTGTCGAATTCGGTGAAATTTCAATTTGCGCCTCTGGAATCCCCAAATCCAACGACTGCTTCAAATTCGCCTTTTTCAAATCAACAAAAAACTTCTCCTTTTCGGCATCCCATCGTTTAAAATCATCGGAAAATTCATCAGCGATATCCGCATCTACTTCAAAAGAACATTCGTCAATGCAAGTACCTATATAAACGTAGCAATCTTTAGGTGCAGTCCCAAATTCAATCGCAGCGTGCATTAAGGTTTTGACCAAAATGCGCTTCACCGTACCCTTCCAACCCGCATGAATCGCCATACACACCCAATTTTCTTTATCATAAATCAAAATCGGGACACAATCCGCAATTCCAGTAGTCAAAAATACGTTTTGTTTATTGGAAAGCAAAGCATCATAGCCAGAATAATTGCCCGGTTTAGTTACCACTAAAATATTATCGCCATGAATTTGATGGTTGAAAACGACCTGTTCAAGCGAAATATTTAAGTTGGAAAAGAAAATATTTCGGTTTTTTTCGACGTTTTTAGAAAGGTCATTAGTATTGCCACCCAAATTAAGGGAAACGTACGGCGCAGGACTAATGCCACCATGCCGTGTACTTTCGGCAGCGATAAGGTTAGAGAATTGCTTGAAAATGCTGGGAAGTTGATGTATTTTCATGAATAAATGTTTATGAGAAGGAGTACAATATTAACAATTTTTTATATTTTAATAAAATAGTTTTTTTTATTTGTAATCAACCTGCCCAATTTTGACACCTTCATAACAGATGGATATGACTAAATTTGCTAATTTTGCGCCGCTTTGGGATGTTGGTTAATTTCGTTGACTTAGTTCATTAGGTTAATTAGACGGAAAAGCAGCCTTCAAATCTTCAAATGAACAAACACAACGTACAATTGCTTTTTAGCAAAAAGTCGAATTAACAATTCAACTAAATTAACAATTCAACTTAATAAACTAAATTAACCAAATCAACATAACTAAAATTTCATTATGAAAAATAGCGTTTTAAGTTTCTTCACAATTTTACTTTTTTCATTTCAATTGTCAGCGCAGAAAAGCGGGGATGACCCAATTTTATTTACTGTGGATGGTAAGCCTGTTCATGTTTCTGAATTCAATTACATCTATAGTAAAACGAATGGAAATAAGGCAGATTTTTCAAAGGCATCATTGGATGAATATTTGGATTTATACACCAAATTTAAACTAAAAGTGAAGCGGGCGAAAGACATGCAGTTGGACACCATCCCAGCCTTGAAGCAGGAGTTGGCAGGCTATCGTCGGCAGTTGGCGGATTCCTATTTAATAGACCGAGAAGTAACGGATAGATTGGTAAAAGAGGCATTTGACCGCAGCCAGCAAGATGTGGACATAAGCCATATTCTAATAACATTGGGCGAAAAAGTAACGCCTGCTGATACCTTGAAAGCGTACCGAAAAGCGTTGGAAGCTAAAGCAAAATTAGATGCAGGTGACCCATTCGCACGCGTAGCGCGGGCTTATTCTGATGATAAATCAGTGGCTAAAAATGAAGGACGAATTGGTTATGTGACAGCATTGTTTCCAAACGGTATGTACAATTTGGAAACGACCGCTTACACTGCACCAACTAAAAAATCAGTTGGACCAGTGCGTACCAAATTGGGCTATCATATGGCGTACATTCACAATCGACGCCCTGCGCGTGGAGAGGCGGAAGTTGCGCACATCTTGATTCGTGCCAACGGCAATTTGATTAAAAGCAGGATGAAAGCGGATAGTTTGTATAAATTATTAGAGGCAGGACAAGATTTTGAAGCACTAGCACGTCAGTTTTCTGATGATAAAGCGACGGCTACGAAAGGTGGTTATATTGGCTTTTTTGGTATCAACCGGTATGAGCAAAGTTTTGAAAATGCAACATTTGAATTGGACGCAGGAAAATATTCTAAGCCGATTCAGACGAGCGTAGGCTGGCATATTTTGAAATTGATTAATAAAAAAGTAGCGGAACCATTTGATGCAGTGAAAAGTCGTTTGGAAGCAGCGATTAAAAAAGATGTGCGCTTTGAAATTGCTAAAGAAGCGATGGTTAACCGCATTAAGACGGACGGAAAATTCATGGAATTCAATGCAACCCTTAAAGGTTTTAAGGACTCTTTAGACCAAGAATTTTTGACTTACAAATGGAAAGCATCAAAACAAAAATCGAATAAAATCTTGTTTACCTTCGGAAAAGAGATGACCGTAACGGAAGCAGATTTTGCAGAGTATGCACAAAAATCTTCCCGTGATCGCTTGCGTATGGGACGTGGCACGAAGTTGACAGATGCGGTGAATATTTTGTATAATAAATTTGTTTCTACAAAAGCGTTTGAATACGAAGAGCGACAGTTGGAGAAAAAATATCCTGAATTTAAAGCGTTGATGCGGGAATATGAGGAAGGTATTCTGTTGTTTGAAGCGACGAAGATGTTGGTTTGGGACAAAGCATCGCAAGATACCGTTGGCTTGAAGAAGTTTTTCAAAACCGTTGATGGCAAATATCAGTGGAAAAAACGGGCAGAAGTAACCCAGTATTCGTTGAAAGAATCATCGAAAGAATTGCAGCACAAAATCCGTCAATACTCTGAAACGCACTCATCACAAGAGGTGATGGCAAAATTCAATACGGAGGAAGTTCCTGTTTTGACTTATAAAGAAAAAGTGTACGAAGAAGGTCGAAATGAGGTGTTGGGTCGCATGGACTGGAACGTGGGTAGCCTATCAGCATCGGAAGTAAGCAAGCGCGATAAATCTATCAATTGGTTGAAAATCGAAGCGATTAAAGAGCCTGGTAAAAAGACGTTGAAGGAAGCGCGAGGTTATGTTGTGGCGGATTATCAGGATAGCTTGGAAGCGGAGTGGATTGAGGAATTGCGGAAAGAATATAAGATTAAAGTGAATGAGGATGTGCTGAAAGGAATGATGAAGTAGAAAACGGCACACGGAATTCAGCGTTAATTTGATTTTTCGACGCTATCGTTTAAAGTAGGAGTTACTTTCAAAAGTAACTCCTACTTTAACGTTTTATAAGAAAACTATCTTTTAAATAATAAATCTTTGAGTATCAATTATTTAAATATTTTTTCAAAACAGATTCTGTTATTACTTTTAATTGGAATGTCCTTGTTTTCCAGTTGCTCTTCAGCAGAAAAACGTTCGGAAGACGACCGTCAATTGGCGCAAGCTTTTGATAAATCGTTGTATTTATCCGACTTGGAAGGCATGATTCCGGAAGGGATGTCTTCGGAAGATAGTTCGCTGATAATTTCGGCGTTTCGGGAACGGTGGCTGCGCGATGCGGTGATGATGCACGAAGCAGAACAAAGTATTCCAACTAATTTGAACTTGGATAAATTAGTGCGCGACTATCGGGCATCGTTGGTACGGTTGAATTACGAAAAAGTGCTGGTGGAAGAGTTATTGGATTCGACGATTGCGCAGGTGGAAGTGAAGGAATTTTATGAAAAGAATAAAGCACAATACCAACTGGAAACGCCAATTATTCAATGTCGTTTCATTAAAATTGACCGCTCAAAAGCTGGCGTTAATCAATTGCAACAATGGTGGAATAACGGCAGTCCTGCTTCTTTGGAACAAATCAAAGCTTACTGTCTTGAAAACGCAGCGATTTCTCAATTACAAGATAGTACCTGGTTGAAAGTTGATGACATTGCGGGATATATGCCACCGGGAATTTTGACAGTAGATAATGTGAGTCGCCGAAGAGATTTTGTGCAGAAAGAGGATAATTTTATCTACTTTTTTAAGGTGCTGGACTTGGTTTCTAAAACGGAATTTGCACCGATTTCCTATGTCAAGGACCAAGCCCGAAAAGTCATTTTGCACCGTCGAAAAATGAAGGTGCTAGATGATATGAAACAAAAAATGTACGAAGAAGCGCTTCGTAAAAAGAATATTCAAACGTTTTAGGATTGGCTCGATTAGCTGGATTGATTCGATTATTTCGATTTGCATGTCAATCGGGTCAATCGAAATAATCACGTTAATCGAAATAATTAAACAATCGAAATAATTTACATGAAATTATCAGTTATTTTTACCCTATTGACACTCTTTTCTTCTACCCTATTTGGACAGCGAGAAATCATTGACCGAGTGGTGGCAAATGTCGGTAGCGAAATTGTTTTGCTATCAGAAGTAGAAGAACAATATGCCTTATTGGAGGCGCAGGAAGGTGTGTTGCCTGACAATATTCGGTGTGGAATTGTTGACCAAGTATTGGCACAAAAGCTATTGGTGAATCAAGCCAAATTGGACAGTATTGAGGTAAAAGATACCGAAGTAGAAGACCAATTGGATGCTCGGGTAGAAAACATTCTGGCATACATGAATGGCGATACCAAGCAGTTTGAAGATTATTATGGGCAGACAATTGCAGAGGTCAAAGAATCTTTTCGGTCGGATTTGCGGAATCAGATCTTGGCAGACCGAATGCGGGGAAGTATTGTCCAAACTATTGTGATTACGCCGAAGGAGGTAAAGGAGTTTTTTGCTCGTATTCCAAAGGATAGCTTGCCCTATTTTAATTCAGAAGTAGAAATTGCAGAGTTGGTTTATAAGCCACAATTGAATGAAGAAGAAAAGGCAAAGGCGATTGCAGAATTGACAGATTTGAAAGAACAAGTCGAAGCGGGTGCAGATTTTGCGGACTTGGCAAGTGAGCATTCTGATGATTTTGCATCAGCGCGAATTGGCGGTGATTTGGGATGGACGAAACGAGGAAAATTTGTGGCAGCATTTGAGGCGGAAGCTTATAAATTGGACCCAGGAGAAATTTCTCCAATCTTCCAATCGCAGTTTGGTTTCCATATCTTGCAATTGATGGGCCGACGTGGAAATACGATTAATACCCGACATATTTTGATTAGACCTGAAATTACAGATGCTGATTTGGATTTGGCACGAGCTAAACTAGATACGGTTCGGCAGCTAATTTTAACGGATTCTATTAGCTTTGAAACAGCGGTTAGAAAGTATTCTGATAAAGATTTGCAAAGCTATAGCAATGCTGGTCGCTTGACAAATCAACAAACTGGCAATACCTTTTTTGAAATTGCCGACCTTGACCCTTCCATTTATTTTACGATTGATACAATGGACATCAACGGAACTTCTGAACCATTTTCTTTTGCGAGTCAAATGGGTGAAACGATGTTTAGATTGGTGCAATTACAGTCACGGTCAGAACCACATAAAGCAGATTTGTCAACAGATTATTCTAAAATTAGAGCAGCGGCAAAAGAGGAAAAACAATCTCGATTCATCAGTGATTGGGTAGAACAAAAGATTGGTTCAACGTTTATTAATTTGACGGGGGCTTATGGAAGTTGTCCAAATTTAGTAAAGTGGCGAGAAGATAGTGTGAAACCGTAATTGGATATTTTGGATTAAATAAAAAAGGCACTGACTCATTGAGTTCAGTGCCTTTTTTTTTCGTAAAAAAAGATTAATTGTGTCCAGCTACTTACATGCATATTCTCATATTCCCCTAAAACAAATACTATTTTTATTACTATTAAAAACAGCTCGTCTAAAATGACGAAATACAAGCCCTAATTTTTTCTGAAAAATAAACCGCTTTTTACCGAACATTTTTTTCAATAATGATGTTCAACTATTAACATTAAAACAAAATAACAACAACCAGCAAGTAAATACCATTTTTGCCGTAGATAATTTTGAATTATAATCAAAAACTAATCTATAAACAAGTGTTTCCATCCTTGTTTATACTGCAAACTGGGAGAATTAACCTAATTTTATTAATCCCTGGATACTCTCTAGAAAAAAGAAAATTGAAATGAAATTGTTTGACTTCATGAAAAAGCGAAAAGTAGAAGAAAAACCACAGTCTGAGATTAAAGTTGTGACTGAAAACTCTTCAAATAATGACAAAATAGTAAAGGTAGAAGCTGCCCCTCGGTCTCCTGAACTTTATTTGGATGACAATGATATTGGATATTGTTAGTCATTTATTCCCCTTCATTTTTATAAATTATAGTGTTTCATTGCTGAAAGTCATGGATTTACCCTTCGGCTAATGTTTTTTTTCTGTTCAAAACGGACTGAATAATCACTTCTCCGTGATGTCGTGTATTTTCAATAAACAATTTACTAGTCAACAAGCCTGCCTGAATGACCCCTGCTGCGTAAACATTAGGAAGATTAGTCTCAAATGTCTCACGATTCAATGTTGGTTTCTTCTGATTTTTTTCATTAATTTCGATTCCTAAGTTTTTTAAAAAAGGAAAATTAGGCTGATAACCTGTCATTGCTAAGACAAAGTCATTTTCTAAAACAATTTCTCCTTCGGGTGTATTTAGAATCACAAAATTCGGCTTGATTTCTTTAATCGTTGAGTTAAAATAAGCCTTAATTGACCCTTCTTTTATTCGATTTTCAATATTTGGTTTAATCCAATATTTTACGTTTTGATAAATCTCCGCACTACGGATAACCATCGTCACATTCGCATCTTTGTGATAGGTTTCTAAGGCAACGTCACAAGCAGAATTTGCGGCACCAACCACCAATACATTCTGACCAATATACGGATGCGCATCGTCGTAATAATGCTTCACTTTAGGTAAATCTTCACCAGGCACATTCATCAAACGCGGGACGTCATAAAAACCAGAAGCCACAGCGACCGCAGCAGTTTGATGCGTTCCTTTAGATGTTTTTACCTCATAAATAGCTTCGCTAATGGCTTCTAAACCAGTGACTTCTTCATATAAGTTGACTTTCAAATTCCAACTTCCAACCAAACGACGATAATATTCCAATGCTTCTTTTCTAGTCGGTTTATCAACGTGAGAAATAAAGGGTGTGCCTCCTATTTCCAACTTTTGAGACGTTGAAAAAAAAGTCATATTGATAGGAAAATTATAGATAGAATTGACGAGTAATCCCTTTTCAATGACCAGATAATTAAGGTTATTTTTTTGCGCTTCGATGGCACAGGCAATGCCTGAAGGTCCTGCACCGATGATGATTAAATCGTACATTTATTGATAATTTTATACTAGCTTTTTAACGACGTCCTCCCAAACTCTCCACCACATTCGTCTGAATAATAAATAGTAGTCCTAACAACGCAGGCAGCATCAAGTTTATCACAAACAGACTAAATGTTGCTGCCAATACATCTATTTCGTTGGTACTAAAAAAACCCCAGATAAATAAGGCAAATTCGCCTCTGGCCAACAAGCCCATAATTGGCGGTAATGGAACACTTGTTTGTAAGAGAAAAATCGTAGCGATTCCCGCAAATGCAGCAAGAATAGGGACTTCAATACCGAAAAATTGTAAAATCAAAAAGTATTGAGTTGTATATGTTGCATAACGCAGCAAGGAATAAAATAAAACAGATGCCAAAATTTCATTGGAATAATTGCGTAAAACTTGGACGTGTTTGACATATTTTTTCAACTTTTCGGCATACGGCAAGCGTTTGATTAAAGGAATCAATAAGTCTATATTGAAAAAGCACATTATTAAAAGAGCAATAAAAATCAAGCCCAACACAACTACACTTTTTAAAATATAAGCTTCTGGATTTAAAAATTGGGCTGAAAAATATACCGCTCCTATCAAGCCAAAGGTCAATAAAATCATCAATTGACTCATGCTGCCGACGAGGGTTGCGACAATCGCTTTCCAATTATTTTCAGGTTTAACCATGAGGATTCGACCGCCGTATTCCCCAATTCGATTAGGTGTAAAAAGGGAGACCGTTACCCCTGCCAAAATTGCTCGATAAGCGCGCCAAAAGGAAATATTGGAGAAACTTTTGATGAGTTCGCCCCACTTTAAGGTTTCAAAACCCCAATTGAAAGGCACTAAAAATAGCACTGCAACCAACCAATATAAATTAGGAAAAGTAAAATGGTCAACAAATGTTTGCCAAATATCAGTGATGTTTTCTTTCGCAAAAACTTGTGCGTAAATCGTCCAAATCAACAGGGCGGTGATGAGGAATTTGATGAGAAAATTGAGGTATTTATGTTGGAGGATTTTTTTTACCAAAGTTTATTCTGATTATTTTGTTCCATCTGCCGCTCCTGCTTCGTCTTTTCAAATGTATCTCTTTTCAAAAAATACTCTTCTTCCTCCACTACTCCATCCAAACGGTCTTGCTCCCAAGAAGGAATTTTCTCCTGTTCATCAATTTCAATTTCATCCTTATACCAATACGACGTAAAAATACCGACAATTGCGCCTAATAAGTGACTTTCCCACGAAATCCCTTCCTGATTTGGCAAAATACCCATGATATATCCGCTATATAAAAAAGTGACAATCAAGGCTAGAACGATGGATTTGATATTGCGCCGAAAGATCCCCGTCCAAAAAATAAACGAAACGAATCCATACACTACCCCACTCGCCCCGATGTGAAAAACAGGTCGCGCAAAACCCCAAACCGCCAATCCAGTCAGCAAATAAATCATTATCATCGCTCGAACGGCAACTTTTTTATAAAACATCAAAATCGCAATTGACGTAAACAATAACGGTAAAGAATTGGAAAATAAATGATGAAAATCTCCATGAATCAAAGGCGATAAAACAACGCCTCGCAAGCCAAATATCTCTCGTGGATAAATGCCCAAAAACCCTAAATCGATTGTCAGAAATTGAACAATATGAACTATCCATAACAACAACACAAATTGAATGGGCAATTTGAAGCTCGAAATGATATGATTCGCTTTGGACATGATTTATTAGTATTAATTTTTATAAAAGTGCGCTGAACGAGTTTCAAAAGAAAGCAAAATTAAGTAACTGTGCCAGTTTTTTCGACAAGAACGTCTTTTCAAAAGGAAGTTTGAAGGGTAGCTTCTGATTTGCAATCAAAAGCTACCCTTCAAACTCCCTCAGTCAAATCGTATTAAGGCAATAAAAACTAAAAAATTAAACATTTTATACTGCCCTTTTGCATTCTAAGAAATCCTAAAAAATCGACCATAATGCCAACTATGCTTAATTTTTTAAAATCTCTTAGAATGAAAAATGACTAGCCTAAAACGTCCAATTTATTAATTGTAATTGCCTAACCAGATAATTCCTAAGAATCTACGCATATCTCCTACGAACTAATTTAATAAAATTCTGTGCTTTCTTCTTTTTCGACCGCTTCGTCCAATCGTATTTTTTAGCGATATTCTGAATCAGATAAGCTTTGGCTTCCTCAAAATTACGCATTCCATTCAACTCTCCCATTGCGTTATCGTAATCAGGTTGACTGCCACCGAACAACTCATTCATCGTGAATATCTTTTCATTCAAACCCATCGCTTTTCGCAAATCTCGGATTGGCAAATTGCTCAACTTTTCGGATAATTCTCGTGCTGAACCATATTCAAATAACTCTTCCATATCATCATCCCCAGCGTAAGTCGGCACAGGAGCAGACAGTGTTGGTAAAGGCTCAGGTCGCGGGGTCCGCGTTGGTGCAGCTGCTGTGTACTCTGACAACACTTCTGATACTTCAATCACACGCGGTGCTTTTCTAATAGGTTTTGGTGATGAAACAATCGGTGCTTCGATTTCCTCTACTTCATCCGGCACCATAATCTCCCTTTCTACTGGTTTTGGTGCAGGTGTAAATTTCTTTATTGGTTTTGGTTTGGGTGTTGACTTAATGATTTCTACCTTTGACGCTGCCTTGTTCGTCGCTGGTGTATCCGATAGCACAACTTCGTACAATTGTCGGATATAGCTCAACATCAAGTCTTTTTCAATAGCGGCGATGTGACTTGCGTCTCCGCCCATACTTTTGTGAAGGGAATTGATTTTCTCAATAAGTATTTTCGATTTATTTAAATCCATGTAGTGACTGGTTGATTAGTGAAACGAATTTAATAAATTGAGCCATAATGCGCCGTAATTTTTCCTGGTAAAAAGTTTAAAAAATCAGTGCATAGCTCCGTTACGGACTTATTTTTTAAAGTTTTTACCAGGAAAAAGGACAAGTAATAGCTCAAGTTATTGAATACATTTCGCCAAGTTGATTTTTTTATTAGTTGATTGGTCGATTTAGAGTGTATAACGGTTTTTGAGTTTCAAAAGTTGACTATTTTTTGATAGAAAAATAATTTTTGAGGCAAAGGGGTTTTAACGAAAGTGTAAATGTAAAAATTTTACGAAGAAAAGTAAATTTTGTTAATTGGTTAATTTAGTTGCTACGGTTGTCTGACAAACGTTTATTTGATTATTCTGAAGCGAAAAATTGTAAACTTTTTTGTTCTAATTAATAAAGCATTGCGCGCTGCCTGCTGTAGTGCGGATGAGGGTATTGGGTGATAAAACGCCATCTTTGTTATAATTTAGCAACTAAATTAACCATTTAACCAATAATATAATCAACCAAACGATGTTTTTAGAACCACATTTTAAAGGTAAGCGCAGTGGCTGGATTGAAGTCATTTGCGGATCAATGTTTTCAGGGAAAACGGAAGAATTATTGCGTCGCTTAAAACGAGCGAAAATTGCCAATCAAAAGGTCGAAATTTTTAAACCTAAAATCGATACGCGTTACGACGAGGTTAAGGTGGTATCGCATGACAATAATTCGATTTTAGCAACGCCGATTGAATTCTCAGAACAGTTGTTGGAATTAACAGACGCCGTGAGTGTCGTAGGCGTGGATGAGGCGCAATTTTTTGATAAAAACCTACCAGATGTTTGTCAAACGCTAGCATTGCGAGGCAAACGCGTGATTATCGCTGGTTTGGATATGGATTTTGCGGGACGACCATTTGGTCCAATGCCTAATTTATTGGCGGTAGCAGAGTACATCACGAAGGTGCACGCGATTTGTCAACATTGTGGCAATTTAGCGGTGAATTCTTATCGCTTTGCGGCAAAAGAGGAACAGGTGGTTTTAGGGGAAAAGGATGCTTATGAACCAAGATGTCGGACTTGTTATGCGATGGGGAATATTTTGAATTTGCAAGTAAAATAGGGATATTTGGAAGTTTAGACATTTGAGTGACTTAGAAAACAGCCATTATTTAGGGTAAGATGTAGACGCCCAAAATAGCTTATCATAAACCACATATTAGACAGATGGTTACGCGGATTTAACGGATAAAGACGGATTTTTTCAAATAGGTCTGATGCCTTTATAAACGTACAGACGTTATACTAACTAAGTAACACGTGGTAATTAATTCGGTAAAATTTTTAGACAAGATTTTTTCGATAGTTTTTCTTTAAAAATTCTTGAATAGTCAGTGTTATTGAAGAAATTTTTAAGGGAAAATAGCGGAAAAAGATGTTTATAAAATTACCTGATTAATTACTCCACATTACTTAATTCTAAAGTAATGACGGTAAATGAATTAGAAAGTATTTTTGATAGAATAATCGAAAAGCTCAAATTTGAATTAGGGAAAGAATCTGAAATTCAGACTAAATCATGCCTTTATAGATTGATTCCAACAGAGATTTGGAATCAATTTGCAAAATTAGAAGACTGGAACTCCGCTTCTGAGATTAATTTATGCTCTTTAGATGACGATGTTGAAGAATTAGAAAAACTCGCAAAGAATGAAGACAGAGCTTGTACTTATGTTAGTTTTGACCGAATTGCAAGCTTACTGAGAGAAGTTAGTCAAGTAAATAATCCAATTTAGCTACACACCTTTACATCAACAACTACGAAGTAGTTAAATATGAATAACCTCGGATGCAATCCGAGGGACAACTAAACAGAATATCGCAACTCTGAAAGAGTTGAACCTCGACTTACAGTATTCAACTCTTTCAGCGTTGTTGCACGTTTCTTCACTTTTCGCAGATTGCATCTGCGGTTATTCATATTCAATCTCTTCGAGATTACTACGTGATATCAGTTAGTTACTGATGTTACGCAAATTTTGAAAAAAGGCTTTGAAAGCATAACTTTGTGTGATGCAAGATACTTTAGATTTATACACGGATTATTTGCTTTCGAGTTTTGGTCAAACCTCTGCTACA
>JBLHWU010000122.1:0-19290 GCA_047629355.1 Saprospiraceae bacterium
CGTACAACTGAACCTACACCACATTGGTCGGTAGTGAAAACTACTGTTGGAGTAGTTTCTACTGAACAGTTGTCAAAAGCAGTTACGTCACCGTATCCACCAGCAGTCATTGCAATAGATTCGCAAGCATTATCTCCATCACAAGCCAACAATGCAACCTCTAAATTATCAGCAAACTCATCGCAAGTCAACGTAGCATTTGCAGGACAAACAACTACAGGAGCCAATTTGTCTTCTACCAATACTTCAATCATACATTCGTTGAAATTGTTGTTGCAGTCATAAGCCCGAAAAACAACCATTACTGGGCTATTTGTAATATCTGAACAGCAGAAAGTTACAAATTCGCCATTATCTGGGTCAGAAGGAGAATCATTTAAGTCACCATCATTGTCAAAAGTTGTGTTTCCTAATACACCGCAATTATCCGTCATTCGACGAACTTCAAAACGATCAAGGCAACAGTTGTCATAAGAACCATCATCAAATGTTTCAGCGTAAATTACCGCCAATCCATCAGAAGACAATGCTACCTGAGTGATTTCATCACACACAGCAACTGGCGCCGTTTGGTCTGCTATCTCTAAAGTATAAGTCGTCGATTGTCCAACATTTCCACATGCATCTTCCGCAGTCCATACTACGAAATAGTTACCAACTGGCAATGCAGGATTGATTAATCCGTTGTCACCAATATTTGCTACCGCTGAATTCAAAGCGATATCTGAATAAACAAAACCATTGATTTCAACAACACCTGTGCAGTTATCCGTTGCAGTACCCAATGCAATTGGTCCTTGACCTTTACATGCTTCTGGGTGTGCGCCTGGAATGTTTGCATTCACGATAATGTTTGCACCAGATGTAACAGGTGCAACTTGGTCAATTACCTTGATAATTTGAATGTTGTCTTCGCCTTGATTATTTGACGTAACAATTGTAGCATCACACCAGTTTAAAACAGTCCAAGTCCGAACAATTTTGAAAACTGGAGAATCTGTAGAGGCTGCAAAACCACAAGTTTCAACCACTACATCCGCAGATGCATAACCATACTGACAGTAAATACCGTCAATTTCAGTTGGAATACCAGAACCTGTTGGTAAGCCTGTTGCTCCAATTATTTGAGTTAAGGAAGTACTGTTAACTGGAATACCTGTCAAATCCCAAGCAGCAGTTCCTGGAAAAAGCGAATAAGAAGTACCAAATGTACTACCAAAATTATTAGAGATATTTGGATTGATATTAATTGGATTGATGATGTATGGGTGTGCTGCGTATTGCTCACAAGACCACACAAGGTCATCTGGAAAATTCACTTGGTCAGCATCTGGACGAACAACCGAAATGATTCGCTCGCAAGTTTCAGAAGTATTTCCTTGATTGTCAACTGCTATGTAAGTTTGAGAATACGTCACCGTGTTGTCATCACAAGCATCATCATCTAACAATACTTGGTCAATTAAGGTGACCATTGGGTTAGAATCACAATTGTCCAATGCAGCTGGTGCAGGAACTGTTCCGATAGCTTGCGTACAAGTAATGGTACGATTGATACAAGCAATTACCGGAGCCAATTTATCTTCTACAGAAACGGTCGACCAACAGCTATTCGCATTGCCACTACATGCATCTGTTACGGTTACAATGTAAGTTTCGCCAATGTTGTTTGCCGTCAAAACGTTTCCTGTTACGCCTGCAATGTTGATATCAAATGCGCCATTGTCTTGGTCTCCTTCCAAAATCATGTCAGGAAGAATAGTTACAGAACAATCTTCATCTAAAGAAATTTGTACGTTGTCATTACAAGACATTGTACCTGCTGGTTCGCCAACGAATAGTAAATAAGAATAATCAGCAGTACAACCAGGTTCAGACATTGTACCTGCATCTGCATCAAAAGTTACTTCAATATTATAAGTACCAGTTCCTAAAGTTGTTAAATCTAAAGAAATCGGTGTCGCTGCATTAGCTGCAGTTGTACCAGAAAATGCAGATACGCTATTGACGGTTACGTCCAATTGTCCGGCTACATCAGGTGCTACCGTAAAATCATACGTTCCATCAGCGACACAAACATTGTTTGATTCATTTAAACCAGCAACGTTTAGGTTTGGATAAGTACAAGAGTTACCAATTGTTAATATTTGACCTGAAAACAAATTAGTTACTGTAATTTCATACCCTAAACCGTCAACATGAACACCTGCCAATTGGAAAGTACCCGGATTCCCAGAAAGTTCAGTGAACTCCGCATTTAGAACAGAGAATTGAGGATAAACTACACCTGAAGTAGCTTGTGTTAATGGACTAATTCCATCTACAATATATAAGCCGTTGCCATTGGTAATTGCACCAAATTCAGTAATTTTTGTTACTTGCCAAATATCACCAGGTATTCCTGTTATTTCAATCAACTCTCCAAACTGACCGTCAGAATCGTTCGTTGCATTGTCTAAACAAACACATGGATCCACAATGTTTATACACGCCTCCAAAAAGTTAACGACACAAGTACTCGTATGCGCACCTAAGTCATCGTTGAAATTTTGAGGAAACTCTTCCCACATATTTGCAGCGACAGTAAAGGCATCGAAAGGATTGTTGTCCCCGATTTCGATATCCATTCTTCGTAGAATAGTTTCATTTGAAGAATAAGTAGAAGAATTTCCAATTTGTCCCAAAGCATCTACAACTTCATCGTTTAAGGATAAAGTAACCGCATCATTTCCATTCCAAAATGTACCTGAAGCTTCAATATCTGCTTCCGCTAAAAATTCATCAGCAGAATCATCATCACAAACGACAAATACATCACCCGAAAGGATAGTACCACTTAATACTATAGTATTGTTTGGCGTAGTTGCTCCATTTGAATAAATTTTCACTTCATATCCATCCAAGACAATACACTCTTGAGTTGGATTGTAAATTTCTACACATTTATTATTACCAGAACCTTCAATATATTCTGAAAAGAACAATTCGCTACAAGTTTCAGTCGAACAACTTGATGGCACGCTAACTCCAGGAACATTAAAGTCAAAGCAATCAGGATTATCTAAAAACTGTGCTGTAACTGAAAGGTCTCCAGGAATAGTTGGAGCCGTAACCATCAATATTTGACCGTTTGGTCCGATTGCACCAACAGCAAGTGTTTCCGTAGCGATAACTTCGCTTCCTGAATATGCTGTAATTACTAAATCACCCGTAGTTGGTGGTGTTGTATAATTTATCATTACATCAAATGTAAAAGTATCATCCGAAGAATCACCTACTGTTCCACCATCATCACAAGCAGAAACATTCGAAACTGCTACCACATCTACCGTACAATCACAAGCATCAGAAGCAATCTCAATGTCACTCACTCTCCAACGGCTATATCCACCATTATCCATGTATTGAAATGCAACATAAAAGTTAGCTAAATCAGCAGCAGGAATCGCTATCAAGTCAACGGACTGTGCACCATCTACATTACTAAATGTAGCCAATGTTGTCCAAGTAGCCGCAGTTGGGTCACCAGAACCCGTATAATCAGAAGACCATCGAACCAATAAATCAGTTGCACTAAAACTTTCGTCTGTTGTAAAGTTAAAATCCAAACCAGTAGCACCGGTATAGTTCAATACTGG
The DNA here is from genome assembly GCA_047629355.1 of Saprospiraceae bacterium. Classification (GTDB taxonomy): domain Bacteria; phylum Bacteroidota; class Bacteroidia; order Chitinophagales; family Saprospiraceae; genus CAYUNA01. The sequence continues at coordinate 3,639 of JBLHWU010000122.1, forward strand.
AGAGATTGTCCAAAAATCAACATTGCCACCGCAACCACCGCCACAAAAACCGTTGAATTCATAGTTTTGATTTGCTGCGTTCCATGCGCCAGTGTTTGTTACCGTATTGTCATTTGCTACAACTTCATTAGTAAAAGTACCAAAGTCATTGAAACATGAAGTCGTCACAACTGGAGGCATCACCACGCCACCAGCATTCAATATGCCAGGAGTCGCAATTGTGGTTACAATAGTTGTACTACCATCAGGATCACGTTGAAAAGAGTGTATATCTTTATCATTGTTCGCATCTTCATTGTACTGAATCGTCTGACCCAAATCGCTCAATAAACCAGCATCGTCACCATCATTGGTGTCATAAACCACTGCGTCAATCAAGTTGATTGCCGTTGGTGCAGTACCGTTTGGAAAGTCCGTAGCGTCCGCTTGATAAAGTGCTACTGCATCCGCTCCGTTTTGTAGCCCATTGGAGTTGAAAGTGATAGTTACACCGTTAACACCAATGTTTCCTAAAACGAAAAGTCCATCTGCATTGGTTGTAAAACCATCCAAATCGAACGCATTGTAAGATTTATCATTGCTACCATTGTAAAATACCACAACATAACCATCTAAAGCGGTGTTTCCTGCACCTCCATCGTAGAGTTCTACGAATTCCCCAGTATCTGTGCCTGGAGTATCTGCATCAACTTCATTGATGAAGATTTGTCCATTCACCGTTCCGAGGCTAAAGCAACAGAGGACGAGAAAGAATTTAAATTTTGTAAAAAGATTCATTTTCCACGAGATTTTAAAATGTGTAAATTTTCAGAGATTAGAATAGAATGATTCCATAGTGTAAAATTCCTAATCTCTAAATTTTGGTTAAACGCAAAAAGCCCATGTCGCGAACAACATAGGTTACAGATATTTTAATACTTATTATATACTCGGTAAAAGGGAATAACAAAATCGAAAGAGTGGTCCCCTTTCGGAAAGGATTTACTTTTCATATGATTATAATTTGTTATGCCGTCTTATTAGTCAAATCATTGACTAATAATTGTGAAACAAAAAATAATCCAAATTTTAGGAATGAAGTAAAATACTTAATTCGGTAGGAAAAAAGGTAGAAATATCCATTGAGGATAATTCTGTAATTTTTTATTTTGGATTATAATTCATCTTACAATAACAAAAGTAGAAAAGAAGATTGGCATTTCAAAAAATAGTTTAGGAAAATTTCAATATTTAACGTTGATTTTGAGGAATGAATAGCTCAACACTATAAATACATTTTGTTTTTTTTGTTTTAAAGCCTTTTATCTCAAGTTATTGAATCGTTTTTACTAATTTCTCAATTCATCTATTTCATCTAAGTAACACGTCATTCTGGCAACCCGCAATTCAAAACCCGTAATTCGTCAGTAGCTTTCAAATTTATATCCTACCCCATAAATCGTTTTCAAAAAATCGCCACAGTTGTTTTCTACTAATTTTTTACGCAGATTTTTCACATGCGCATAGATAAAATCGAAAGACGCGGCTTCATCCATGTGGTCACCCCAGAGGTGTTCAGCAATGCTTTCTTTTTTGACAACCCGATTTTTATTACGGGCAAGATAGAGGAGAATATTAAATTCCTTTTTGGTTAATTTCAACGTAGTCTCATCTGCAACGACGCGGCGTTCATCCATGTTGATGCTCAATTTTCCAAAGGTCAATTCCTTTTTAAATAGCTTTGTTTTTCGGCGAGTGACTGCTTTTACTCGTGCATTTAATTCTAAAACATCAAAAGGTTTGCCTATAAAATCGTCCGCCCCAACTTCCAAGCCATTGATGCGGTCAGCCACTTCATTTTTACTCGAAATAATGACAATTCCTGTCTCTTCATTGTCTTTTCGCAACATCTCGACTAATTTCAAGTTATCGCCACTTGGCATATCTAAGTCGATAATTGCGCAATCGTAGTCGTAATTGTTAATTTTTTTATAGCCTTCCCGAAAGGTAATCGCAGATTCACAAACATGACCACTTTTTTTGAAAAAATCGGACAACTTAGATAGCAACCCTTGGTCGTTTTGGATGAGTAGAAATTTCATTTTTTATTTCCTATAATTAAGTAACGCGTAATAATTAATCAGGTAATTTTATAAACATCTTTTTCCGCTATTTCCCTTTAAAAAATCTAAATTTCGTGCAAGCATTTTTAAAGGGTAACAAGTCTATTTACTAATTGTCACGACTTCCTTCATCCGCAATAGAATCAAAATCAAATTCCTCTTCGGCATTCTCTTCATACAAGTCGTCCAAGTCATCATCTTCATCTTCATCGTCCTCTTCTTCTTCTTCTTCAATTATCGGTGCAGCAGTCGACTTTTTGATAACGCGAGAAATGATGACAGGCGCACCTTTTTCTTTAACTTTTGGCTTTGGCTTTGGTACATCCTCATCCTCTTCTATTTCATCCGTCTTTTTGGGAGGAGCTGCTTGTATATTTTTTCCAGCGATAGATTTACTCGTGGTGGGTACGGCTATGAGACGACGTTTGTCAATCAACTCCCCAGTCACAATACAAATTCCATAAGATTTATTGTGAATGCGTTGCAAAGCATTCTGCAAATCATTGACGTGCTTTCTTTGGCGAGATACCAACATTTGTAGCATTCCAAGATCATTTTGACTGGAAGAATCATCCATCCAATCACTTTCGCTTTCCATTGTTTCTGCGGCTTCTTTATAGTCATTTTCTAAGCGTTCCAACTTAGCCATTCCCTTCTCTATCAGTGCTGCTACAATTGTTTTAAATTCAGCCAAATTAGCTTCAGAATAACGCGAACTTACCGTTGCCATAACATCCAATTTTTTATTTTTTTGAAAATATTTTGCTGTAATTGAGTACCCGGACATCTTTATTCTGGGAATTCTAGGACTAATATTTTTTTGATAGCTTTTCTTTAAAAACCCTTTAACAGTGGGGGTATTCAATGATTTTTAAAGGAGAAATATCGAAAAAAGATAGTTCTAAAAACCGCTAATAAATGTGCCTGGGTACTTAGATAGGTGACCCCAAATAATCGACACCTTCTTGTCCTACTAAAAGGAGAAGAATATTGATTGTTCAAATTTAGAAAAAATAGTACTCTAAATTTCGACAATCAAGTGAAGTGCAAATAATTACTACAAATCTGTATTAATTCTGAATTTTTCAAAAAAAGCAGACGAAAGAAACTCGTCTGGCTAGTCGGTCATGGAGACCTGAAATCTTAGTTTTTAAACTGTTTCATATAATGACTTTAAAATTACATGAAAACAAATCTACTCCTAAATTTTGAATAAAATCAAAATTTTAGCAAAAAAAATATTTCCTCCACGCATTTTCAGAATTTCTTCAGAATTGCTCCTCTTTTTTGTCCTATATTTTTTTTTAATCAACCATTTTTTTAAAATGAAACAACAACAAAAATTTTCAAAAAGAAACTTAAAAAAGATGCCGCTTGAAAAAAGCTACCCAGATATGGGGAAACGCATCACTAAGAAAACTAAAAATCAAGGCAGACAACGTTCGGACGATGATTCCCGAGAAGATTATAATGCCTTTGATAATTTCTATGATTTCGACTAAATTCCAAAATTTTGTTTCTTTGACAAATACCGTAATTTTAAGAAAGTATCCGATAGCCCTGACGGGTACCGGATACTTTTTACAGGTTTTTTTATTCAACCTATCACTTCCGTAAAACAAGCCGCTGCATCCACATATCCTGCCCAACCTGCACTTTTACTAAATAAATCCCATCTAAAAAGTCATTTAAATCAATATTTATTTTTTTTGTCAAAACAGCCATTTCTGGTTTGGTAAAAACTGTTTTTTCAGTCACATCAAAAATAGAAACACTTAGGGAATTTATAAAAAATAACCTACCCATCTGACTTGCTCTTTTCCCTTTTAAAAATGCTAAAAAAAGTCTCAAATAACCAGTTATGCTCGCTTTTTTTAACCTCTTTAAAAGAAAAAATAGCTGCGTCATCTTGGGTCGCTAATTTAGTAACTACTCAGGTCTTATTTTGGCGAGTTTGAGGGAAGAGTTTGGGCTTATTGCCCAAACTCTTCCCTCAAAAACACCCAGCCCGCCGCCTTCGGCAGCGGGGGAGAAGGCTCAGGGGGGAGAGAAATTGGTTTTTTTTTATAAAAATCCAATTTTCCTCTCCCCTAAAACCCCTTTGTCAACTACAGAGTACCTGAGTAGTTACCTAAAACAGCTAAAAACTCAACAGATTTATCAGATTGACTGTGACTAAATGGAGTTTGAGGGATAAAAGTGGTTTGCAAAACCGCTTTTATCCCTCAAAACCCCACTCGCGCTGCCGCAGGTAGCGCGCATTGTATTTTTTGAAACTCGAAAATCTTTTGATTTTCTCATTTCTTAATTTTTTAGCAACCTCTTATTACCATTTACTACTTCATGCTGAATTAAACGTGGTCATTTTTATGAAAAATCGACCATTTTTAAAATCTGTTGAGTTTTCAGAAAACAGGGGTAAAACAGTCATTTTTCAAGTAAAAGTACGGACCTAACTTTGCCATTTTTTAAAATAGACGACAAAAAAGCCGAGCATCTTTTATCAAGATACTCGGCTCGTTTTTCCTTATGGAACAAGTCCTATTTTATTATTTTAGTTCAAAACTTTGCGTCCCTGCCAAGTGTCCTTTATTAAAAATCTCTACTTGGTATTTTCCAGCTTGAAAACCAGTTTCTGGCATCCATCGTACACATACATTTTCGGTCGTATTCGCATATTCTGCTTCAACAGATTTTGAAAAACGAAACGCTTCATCCGTACTCAAATTTTTCGAAACACCTGACCCTAAATCTTCCATATATAAGGTCTCACCCAGCGGACTCATAATGCGCACTAAGAAGGTTTCATTACCTGATTTAGCGACTTCATTTTCAGAAGTATTAAAACATACTTTGATTTCATCAACAGATTTCGCTGCTTTTTTACGCTTTGTTTTACCGTCGTCTTTCCGCTTGAAACCATCAATTTTAATGCCTTCTACTTTGATAACCGAAGCCAAATTTACCGTTGCCGATAACGCATCATTTTTTTGCGATAATTCTGTCTTTTCACTCACCAACTTTGCTTTGTTTTCATTCAATACTTGATTCTCGGTACGCTGTACTTCCAATTCAGAATTCAATACTGTTTTATCATTGTCTAACTGCAAATTAGTTGCTGCTAATAATTCGTTATCCGCTTGTAATTGCTCAATTCGAACCAGGTACTCCTTCGTTTGCGCCTTCATATTTTTCATCTCCCGACGCGCGGCATCCAATTTCGTTTTATTGCCAATCAAGCCAGCAATTTTAGAACGTTGGTCTTCCAATTCGTCTTTTTGCGCATCAATTAATGCATTCATTTCATCATTAGAAGTACGCATGTCTTCCAGTTCAGAAATAGACTCGTTGAATTGCGTTTCTAGTTCGACCCGCAATGCTTCGGTCTCTTCTAATTCCGCTACCGTTTGGTCAATCACACGGTCTTTGCTTGAGTTAGAATAAACCAAAAATCCAATGGCACAAATCATTAAGATACCTGCGACAATTAAGATTGGATTAAATGATTTATTAGAGGTATTGGGTTGGTTGGTTGGCAATGAATCGTTTGACATAATTGTTCAGTTTACTTAGTTAAGGAATGAATAAAGTTTAGACGTTTTAAATGCTCAAATTTAGGTTTTAAATTTGTTAAAAGCACTCTTTCTATCTATTTTGAAATAATTAAAAATGTAGAATATGTCGATTCGCAAAAGTTTTAATTTAAAAAATAAGTTAGTTACGAGTAGAAAAGGTAAGATAAACGAAATTTGTTCAGTTTTCAGTTTAAAAGCAAGGTTTTTTTTTAGTTTTAATGAAAGAATCAACTGTAATCCCTTCATAATCAACAATCAATAACTTTCGATTGTATTTTAAAAAAACATCTTAAAATTAAAAAAAAAGAAGCATCCGACAAGTCAGATGCTTCTTTTTACTTTTAAAACAGAATTTAAACCATGGTGATTTTAAAAATCACCATGGTTTTCAACAAAAACCTAAGCCACAAAATGCCCCATCAATCTCTCTGCTAACTCCAATCCGATATTGCGCTGCGCCTCTACCGTCGAAGCCCCTGTGTGCGGCGTCAACGAAATTTTTGGGTGCGTCAAGATGTCTTTGCGCGGCGTTGGTTCGCCTACAAAAACGTCCAAACCAGCACCTGCTGCCTTACCGCTTTCCAAAGCTGCCAACAACGCATCTTCATCAATTGTACCGCCTCGCGAAGCATTTAATACAATGACGCCATCTTTCATTTTTGCAAATTCCGCCTCACCAATCAACGGTTTGTCCATACTTGGAACGTGCAAAGTAATATAATCTGATTTCGCCAATACTTCATCAAACGCGACTACAGGAACGTTCACTGACAATTTTTGTCCAGTGAAAACTTCCAAGTCAATCGTCGCTTCTTTTATCATCAAATCAGCTGGCAAAACATTCATTCCCATCCCGATAGCAATTCGCGCAGCTTCCTGACCGATACGACCAAAACCAATTATACCAAAAGTTTTACCACGCAACTGAGTGCCTTTTGCATAATTTTTCTTCAATTTCTTAAATTCAGTATCACCTGAAGTCGGCATATTTCGATTGGCATCTTGCAAAGACCGCGAAAGCGTCAATGCGTGTGCAAAAATCAATTCCGCTACCGATTGAGATGAAGCAGCAGGCGTATTATACACACCAATGCCTTTGCTTCGGGCATAGTCCACATCAATATTATCCATACCGACACCACCCCGGCAAATCACTTTCAAATTAGGACAAGCATCAATCAATTCTTTACGGACTTTGGTCGCACTCCGCACAATAATACCATCATACTCTTGCAATCGAGTCATCAATTCTGCTTGTGGAATATTGTTGGTATCTACGTGATATCCAGCTTTTTCCATAATCGCTTTACCATCGGCGTGCATGCCGTCGTTGACTAAGATTTTAATCATTTTTCTAGATTTTATTGTTTCAAAATGTAAAATTATTTGAAGCAATGTTTTTTTACGTTAAATCAGATTTTTTCAATAATTTTAAAATACGCTTCCTCTTAAAAAAAAAGGCATTTTAAAATAGTGTTTTATAATTTGAAATAAAATTTGGTAGGCTTAATTTATAAAGATGCAAAGAAAAGGGTTTTGAACCAACTAACAAGGGCTAAGATTATATTTTACATAAAAATGATAGCTGAAATATCTTTTCGAAACGGATATCTCTTTTTTTCCCTAACTTTGGATTTAAAAATCAATCGACTTATAAAAACATGCTACAATATGACCAAATCAATTTCGACGCTATTTTTTATACTTTTCCTATTAAATTTTTGCTTTGCACAACGGACTACCTTGGAAATTTTGCCGCAAAATTATACGGTTAACGACCAAAGCATTACCCTAAAGAAAACGCATACTTTTGAAATAAAAGAAATCCCATTGCAAAATGCTGACCCATTTTTAGCGACATCAATCGTGTGGGAAGCAGACCAGAAAATTTCAGAAAACCAGCGACTTTGGATTGGATTTGGTAATCAAGATGGCGCGTGGACTGATTTTCAAGACCTTTATGAAGATGGTCATAGCAAACAGGAAGCGGGTCGATATGTCAGTAATTTAATTTTTGCAGATGCTTCTGCAACCCAGTTTCGCTTATTTTTCCAAACACCAGTTGAGGAGTCATTTGACTTCAGTAAAATCACCGTTCATTTTTACAATCCAGGAAAAACAGAACGACAACCAACGCCCGTACAAATCGTGGACAATCGCGACGCTTGTGTTTGTCCAGTTCCTGACTTTTTAAACCGCGAAGGATGGTGTCCGTCGGGTGATTGTCCAGAAGATGCCACACCAGCTTTTACGAATGTGACGCACTTAATTGTCCACCATACGGCATCACCGAATACGTCAAGTGATTGGGGAGCAGTGGTTCGGTCAATTTGGGATTTTCATGTGAATACCAATGGTTGGGACGATGTGGGCTATAATTGGTTGATTGACCCAACCGGCGTACTGTATCAAGGGCGCGGTGACAATATCCGAGGCGCACATTTTTGCGGTAACAATACAGGAACGATGGGCGTGGCAATGATTGGCAATTTTGTAGCGGACAATGCGACCGATGAATCTAAAAATACGCTCAAAGAACTACTCGCTTGGAAGACTTGCGATGTCGATACCGACCCATTGGGCACTTCTTTTCATGGGTCTTCTGAGATGAATTTAATGAATATTTCGGGACATAGAGATGGCTGTAATACAACTTGTCCGGGTGATTTTTTCTATCCAGAATTGCCGAGTATTCGAGATGATGTCGTCGCGATTCGAGAAAACAATTGTGAAGCTAAATTAGAGACTCCTACTCTAACGGGCGAACCGATTACAGAGACGCAAGTCAACCTATCTTGGAATGATGAAACGGCAGAAGACAACTTCATTTTAGAACGTTCCGTTGGTAACGATACCAACTTTGATTTGCTCGCAGAATTGGCAGCAAATACGACGATATATGAAGACAATTCGGTCGTTGGTCTGATGGAATATTATTATCGAGTGCGTGCGATTTCGGATAATGTTATTGATTCAGATTTCAGCAATGAAGTAATGGTTTCCACGGATTTTTCGGCAACGGAAAACTATTTTTTAAATACCAATACGGTACAGATTTTTCCAAATCCAAACAAAGGTGTTTTTCAATTGATGATTGATAATACCTTGCAGAAAGAGGTACAAGTATCAATTTTAGATTTGACTGGAAAAACAGTCTTTTTAAGCGATTTTTGGCAAAAAGATAGCGAAAGTGCAGCTTTTGAAGTTATTTTGAATGAAATTTCGGCTGGAACTTACTTTTTGAAAATTCAACAAGATATGCATCAAGGTATTTTTAAATTGGTAATTCAGTAAGGATTGAAATTTGATTTTTTGGATGTCGGCAACTAATAAGGTGTAACAACAGTTTTATAAAAAGTTAAGAAGTGAGCAAATCACAATACGCGCTGCCTGCGGCAACACGTGGTAAGTATTCAGGGATAAAAACCGTTTTTATCCCTCAAACTCCCGATGTCAAAAATTCAATAAAACTTTTGTTGTACAGTACATAAGTAACGGTAAAAAAATAACTCCGCCATTTAGACAGTGGATAATTTTTCTTTCACCGTTACTAAATATCCAAGTTTATAAAAATCCAAACCACTAAATTCCTCTTTATTCCCCCTTTCCACTATATTTGCATATTATTTTAAAAAATTATACTATTTTTTTGAATTTGACATCCATTATCACCAATAAAATACTCGCAAATAAACATTTAAAAATTCTCCTCTTTGAAGCTACGAAATTATATAATGAGTCTTCGGAAATTCAGAGTTTGGCATCGCTATCTTGGTTTAGCGGTTGGACTATTCCTATTAATCAGTGCAATTACAGGCGTGTTATTGGCATTAAAGAAAGATGTAAATTTACTTCAACCACCGACTCAAAAAGGGGTAAGTAAATCATTGGAGACGTGGAAGCCACTGAGTGAAATTGCGACAATTGCCACAACAGAATTTCATAAACAATATCCAGACCAACAAGGAAACGAAGTCAATAAAATGGATGTCCGCCCAAGTAAAGGTATTGTAAAAGTACTATTTGACAAAGGCTATTGGGAGGTACAAATTGATGGAACGAGCGGCGAAATTAAGTCTATCGAACGGCGACATTCCGATTGGATTGAATCCTTGCATGATGGATCAATTATCAGTGATTGGTTCAAATTGGGTTCTATGCATTTTCTTGGACTTGGCACTATTTTAATGATAATAACAGGTACTTGGCTTTATTTTGGTCCGAAAAAATACCGAAAAGCTAAGCAACGAAGAAAAATAGCAGCCAGAAAACGGTTAAGGAATGCGAAATAAATAAACTAAATTTAACTTTTACAATGATACAACGAATTCAAACTATCTTTTTAATGCTTGCCGCTGTGGGCATTTTTAGCGTATTTGCCTTACCATTTGCAACGACACCAGAAGCAATTCCAACGTCTCAATTCTTTGTGGATGCAGATTATGACGTACAAGACAATACGGTGATGTTGGTACTTTTTATCTTGGCAGGTCTATTAACCACAGGTGCGGTATTTTTGTTCAACAATCGACCATTACAGACGAAAGTGACGTTATTTGGCTTGATTGCTAATATTTTAGCGTTGGTGGCTACGATTGTGATATTTTTCAACTTTTCGTCAGATGCAGGTACGGCAGATGTGCAGGATGGATTTGGTTTTTACTTGCCAGTAATCGGGCTAATTTTTAGTTTTTTGGCAATGCGTTTTATTAAGAAAGATGAAAAACTAGTGCGGTCTGCGGATAGATTGCGGTAGAAAAAGAGGCCAGAAGTCAGACCGCTTTGCTGTCAGAAGTCAGACTTTAAACGTGTTTTATCTGACAAAAAAATGTTATGACTTCTGACCTCTGACTTCTTTTTAGAATCAATCCTCTAATTTCAACACATCACTCGTCCACTCCCACGTTTTCCGCAACAAGCCACCGCCTGCACCAATGAAAACAAACTCACTGTCAACCTTTACTTCTTCGCCATTTCCGAGATTTTCCATCTCAATTTTCCAATGTCCATTGTCCAATTGTATCAGGTCTTGAACTTCATGCCCGAGATGAACTTCTACCCCCATCCAATATTTTCAAATAGACAATCATACCACGCGAAATTGCACCAAAATTCACATCCGTACCAATGTCCATTCGCGTAACTGCAATCGGATGCTCGTGCACTCGATTGCGCATCATCAGCGGTACCCATTCGGTAATTTTATCGTGGTCATCGGTATATTTCATGTCCTCAAAAATCGCGTATTCCGTCATGGTTTTATAGCGTTTTTTTTTCAAAAAAGCCATATTTTCCGCACCCCAAACAAAGCTCATGTGCGGAATATCATTGATAAACGACTGCTGACTTGGAAACAATTTTTGCTCATTCAAATACGTCCAAAATTGCTTAGAAATTTCAAAAGAATTGGCAATACGCAACGCTTTTGAAATGTCAATGCTGCCATCTTCGCGCTCAGGTGTGTAATTTAATTCACAAAAAGCAGAGTGTCCAGTACCTGCATTATTCCAGGCGTCGGAACTTTCCGCACCTACTTTAGGCAATTCCCAATAATAAATTAAACATTTTATAGTGCCCTTTTTCCATCTAAGAAACCTTAAAAGACCTTGTGTAGCCGAGCTATACGCGGTTTTTGAAAATTCCTTAGATGAAAAACTTGCTACTCTAAAATGTCCAATTTATTAATGGGAATTACCTTATCCAGTCATTCATAAATCGTAATCGTAGCATCCAGCATCAGTTTTTTCAATAAAATGCCAAGTGTTGCGCTCATGATACCTGCGCCGACTAAGTAACGGTGAAAAAATAACTATAGATTCTTAACCCATACGGGCAGGCTATTGTATCAACATAAATCACACTTTCAAAGAAAAAACAGAAAACAAAGCCGCTCTCCCAAAAATCTACACTTATTTTATTTCAAATTCCTGAAATGGAAGGTAGAAAGGTTTGTTGAAAATTTTACTTTTTGAATAAAAAGAGGAGAAGAATTATTATTTTTGGTGAAAAACACCATAAAACAAATAGCCTCCGTACTTATAAGTACTTTTATTATCAATAATTTAAATAAACAATAAATAGTAAACAAATAAAAATTAGATTTGTCCATATCAATTTTTACAGTTGATTATTTTAATGGATTTAAATAATACGATTTTTTATTGTTAAAGGCAATATTAGAATCAGCATTTCACTAATTTACAATACTAATTTTATGAAACGAAATTACTTTTACCAAAGATTTAAAACAGGACTTGCTTTTTTATTCCTAATAATTTTTACGGTTTCCATTTCCGCGCAAACTACGGTTTCGGGAAAAATTACCGATGCTGAAACTGGCGAAGGCCTGATTGGTGCAAATATTCTAATTAGCGGTACCAACGAAGGTACGATTACTGATTTAGATGGAAGTTTCAACCTAAAAAGTAGCCAAGCGCTACCCTGGAGCATTGAAGTTTCTTATACTGGTTATTTGACCCAAAACGTTAATGTAACGGATGACAAAAACCTCGATATTAAGATGCCAATTGACGGCGTTGGTTTAGAACAAGTGGTTATTTCGGCTTCTCGTAAGCGCGAGAAAGTGCAAGAAGCACCAGCCGCAATTTCTGTTATTACTGCTGCCAAATTGCAAGTTTCAGCAGCTACAACAGATGTCGCTCGAAGTCTAATGAGTGTCCCTGGAGTACAAATCCAACAACAATCTGCTTCCAGAATGAATATCGAAATGCGGGGACAAAGCGGTCTGTTTGGTACAGGCGTTTTTCCAATTTTGGATTACCGAAGTTTGATTGGTCCAGGTATCGGAACGTTTAATTCAAGTGGTGCGGGTTTAAGTAGTATTGATATGCAGAGAGTGGAAGTCGTTCGTGGACCTGGTTCTGCCTTGTACGGGCCTGGCGTCGTTTCAGGTGTAGTGCATTTTATCACAAAGAATCCGATTGATTATCCAGGAACAACCATTGAGGTTTTTGGTGGAGAATTGAATACGGTCGGTGCGTCAGTTAGACATGCGGGTAGAAACGAAGCCAAAACTTTTGGTTATAAAATCAATGCACAATATAAAAGAGGTGATGAATTTACCTTGGACAGCGTAGAAGACTCACTACAAATTCAAAGATTTCAAACTACGATTTCTCAACCAGCCATTACCAACGGAGTGGTAGATGTGAATGGAGAATCAGAAGTTTTATTGACGGAAAAAGACCTCGACCCAGATGGCGATGGCAATATGATGTCTGACGAATGGTGGAATACCGCCATTAATGCAACCTTAGAATTCCGTCCACAAGATGATTTGAATGTGACCGTTTCTGGTGGATTCAATCAGTTTAGTGAGGTTTTTTACAATAGCCAAGGAGAAGGTTTAACACAAAATAAGGAATTTTGGGGACAAGCCAGAGTACAAAAAGGTGGCTTGTTCGGACAAGTTTTTTATGTGGATAATAATGGTGGATCAAAAGACAAGCCAACCTTTTTATATCAAACAGGATTGCGTACCCCGATTGCTCGAAAGCAGTTGGAAGGGCAATTACAATACAATTTTGACGTACCTACGCTACTCAATGCAGACGTAACAGCGGGCATTGATTTCCGTCAAGCAATTAGTGAGACTGAAAACTTAGTTTATGGTCGAAATGAGGACGATGATGATTATCAAATAGTTGGTGCATATGTACAAAGTAAGTTTAAATTGACTAATAAATTGGATTTCTTATTGGCTGGTCGGTATGACCGTTTCAACTTCTTAGATGATGGTTTCTTCTCGCCTCGGGCAGCTTTCGTTTACAAGCATTCGCCAACACATACGTTCCGTGCCACCTACAACCGTGCAGGAACACCGCCATCAGCTTTGCAAGTAAACATTGATTTCCCTGTTGTACAACCTGTTCCTGGGCTATTTGATGTTTGGTTGATTGGTAACAAAGATCCAAATACGTTTACCAATGGCTTAATTGATGTAACCATTCCAGGCGTTCCGAGCTTACCCGTTGGTACGCCAGGTTTACCTTTGGCAGTGCCTTACGGTGCAGTATCTGGAGCGGTATTGGCACAATTGCTCCCAGGCTTACAAGACACACCTTTAGAGCCCTTAATTCCATTGATTTCTGCTTATTTTATGGACCCAACAAATGCTCCACAAGGATTTACTGGCGAACTTCAGCCGTATAATCTCTTTACTGGACAACCTTATGAAGGATTGCCTACATCGGAAACCGCTCGTTTGAGTGAAACAACCGCTTTTGAAATCGGTTACAAAGGTTTGTTTGGTGATAAATTCTCTGCTTCTATTGATGTATATACCAATAAAACGAAAGGATTCATTTTCTTTGGGGCAGTTGGTCCAACTTACCGATTGGCTAATCCAAATGTTGGAGCAGACTTAGGTGCGGCAGTATCAAGTGGATTGGAAGCCTTTTTATTAGAACAAGGTATTGACCCAGCGGCAGCAGCGGCAGCAGCAGGAGCAGCAGGCGGTGCATATACTGCGGGAGGTCAAGGTTTTGATGCCCAAGTATCGGCTTTGTATGGCATTTTTGGAGCGGTCGAATCTGATTTAGCACCAGTAGAAGAAGCAGGAAATGATATTGTGCACAGTGCGGCAGGTTACCAAAGTTTTTCGGATGATTCGTATAGCTATTGGGGAACAGATATTGGCTTGCAATACTATTTTTCTAATGATATTTCTGGTTTCTTCAACTATTCTTATTTAAGTCAAAATGAGTGGAAACCGGGTGAAGTGGATAATTCAGTTGGTAATTTCTTGAAAGGAGAAAATAATTTACCGTTTGCTTATAATTTGAATCAGCCTAAAAATAAGTTCAGAATGGGTGTGAATTATACCCCAGAATTGGGACTTCGAGGCTCTGTATCTTTCCAACATGACCAATCATTTAATGCGGCTTTTGGACAATTTGCGGGCGATACCGATGAGAAGAACTTGGTAGATATGTCCGTTGGTTATAAATTGAGTAACGGTTTATCTGTTGATTTGTCTTGCCAAAACTTGTTTGACAACGAATACCGTGCTTTTCCTAATTTTCCAAAAATTGGAAGACGGGCATTGGCGAAGTTGACCTATACGTTTGGTACAGAATAGATTGGCTTGGTTGATTGGTTAATTTTATTAATTGGTTGACTTCCTTGATTGGAAAAAGGGTTGCTTACTTGATTGTGAGCAACCCTTTTTTAATATTGTATAACAAAGGGAGTTTCAGGGGTAAAAACGGTTTCTATAAACCGTTTTTACCCCTCCATAATCCTACCCGCCTTACCGCAGGCGAGGCGCACTGTTTTTTATTGAAGCGAGAAAATAAACGCTTATTACAATTTACTCAACTATTTCTTTGCTTAAAAATCACTTTTTATAAACGACTACTTTAACGCAATCCACGTCCCTTTTCCATAAGCGCAAACAGCTCCTTTTTCTGTATAAATAGCCGTTCCTGTATAAATCTTCCGACCATCGCGTTCAATCCCCCACCCTGTTACAATGTACTTTTCACCGACCAAAATATCAGCGACTACTTTCACCGCAAATCGTCCTAAAACAATGACTTCTGATGGCTGCATTACTGCCCATGCACCAGGACAATCCAAGGCTGCCCAAATGTACTCTGAATCCACTTTTTTGCCGTCAGTCGCTAAGTTCTCAGTAGGAATCCAAGGGGCAGCAACCATTTGTTCTCCCGCTTTTCCTGCATAAATATTCAGCCCTTCTCCTGCTTTTCTATCTGCGCCACAGACGAAGCAATTGTGAAACGGTGCGTCTTTAAAACCCGCATAATCTTTAGCCGCTCCCGTCGCTTCCGCAAAAGTGGGCGCAGGTGGAATTTCTAAATCAAAATCTTTGGCTTTGGCTTCCGCAACCAGTTTTTCACCATACATCAATAACGCTTTCTCGTCTTCTCGAATGATGGTTAGTTCTTCATCTAATGGCGGTGGAATTCTCAGCGTTATCTCCGCAGGAAAATC
>JBLHWU010000123.1:0-19194 GCA_047629355.1 Saprospiraceae bacterium
CTGGACTAATCACTTTTTTGAAGGGAATGATTCGGTTTAATGATATATTCAAAGGGTTTTATCTCCTTTTATAGCAAACTTGTCAAGGAACTTCTTTTCGTTGCGATTTGTGTAGTCACCATAGGTTTCGAAGAACCTCCAAGCTTTATTGAAAACAACAATCCACGGAACTAGTCAAAGAACCATTTTTTTAATAAATTGAAAAAGGTGGTGCTGAAAAAGTGCCACCTTTTTAAGTTGAAATGGAATGAAAAGGAACCAAGTAGCTATTCAAGTTAATAGTGTCGGATAGCTACTAAGTAACGGTAAAAAGATAACTCCGCCAACTACCAAGTATTTCTTCTGTCCTTATTTTCGACTTTTGAAACAGTCATTATGTAGAGATAATTTCTATTTAAAAAGTAAACATCTTTTGTCATTTCGACCGAAGTGGAGAAAAAGAACAAAATAAATGTTGTTAAATAACGCGTAGTAATTAATCAGTTAAAATTTTTAGACAAGATTTTTTCGATAGTTTTTCTTTAAAAATTCTTGAATAGCCAGTGTTATTGAAGAAATTTTTAAGGGAAAAATAGCGGAAAAAGATGTTTATAAAATTACCTGATTAATTACTACGCGTTACTTAGTTGCCGGACTTATTATTTTACCGTTACTAAAAAGCCTTATTTTGAGTATGAATACAAAGTTTTATTGGAATGAATTCTAATTTTTTTTTCACATAATTCACAATAGTTTAAACATAGCCAGATAACTAGTTTTAGCACTCTAAAAGTTATTTGGCTATGTGAAAACGCTATGCGGGTTATGTGATAAAAGTAGTTTATAAGCAATTGATTGTCCCTTTTTTTGTAAGATTTTACAAAGACTGGACAGTATATTGGCGTTTTAAAATGCTGAAAATATTTCAAGAGTGCCGCCGCGCTGCGGCTTTAAATCATAAGAAATCGGGTGTTACCAAGAGTCTCGCCACGCTGTGCCTGTGATGCTGACTTTATTTAAGCATTCTAATTTTCTAAAATTTATAAAAGAAAATCAGGTATATTCGCGCCTTATTTTGAAAATAGCAAACTATAAAAATATATGAAAAAAGTTCTCGTTACTTCCGCTTTGCCGTATGCCAACGGCCCACTTCACTTGGGACACCTCGCTGGGGCGTACTTGCCTGCTGACATTTATGTGCGGTATTTGCGACTAATGGGGCGTGATGTCGTTTATGTATCTGGATCGGATGAACACGGTGCGGCGATTACCTTGCGAGCGAAAAAAGAGGGAACTACACCCCAAGCTATTATTGATAAATACCACAATTTAAACAAAGGAACTTTTGAGCAATTGTGCATTTCCTTCGATTATTATCACCGAACGAGCGCACCGTTGCATCATGAAACGGCACAGGATTTCTTTTTGAAATTAGTAGAAAAAGGCGGACAATTTGAGGAGAAAGTCTCTGAGCAGTACTACGATGAGGAGTTCAAGCAGTTTTTGGCAGACCGTTATATTATGGGAACTTGCCCGAAATGTGGCAACGAAGAAGCGTATGGAGACCAATGTGAAAGTTGCGGTACAACTTTATCACCAACGGAATTAATCAATCCAAAATCTAAGTTAGGTGGTGGTGAATTGACTTTGAGAGAGACCAAACATTGGTTTTTTCAATTGGATAAGCACGCTGATTGGTTGCGAGAATGGATTAAGGAAGGAACGGTTGATGGGGTAAAATTACACGATTCTAAAGACTGGAAAAAGCACGTTATCGGTCAATGTTTGTCGTGGTTGGATGGCGAAGATGGTTTGCGTCCGCGTTCGATTACACGTGATTTGGATTGGGGGATTAAAGTGCCAATTGAAGGAGCGGATGGAAAGGTTTTGTATGTGTGGTTTGATGCGCCGATTGGCTATATTTCAGCGACGAAACAATGGGCGAAAGAGAATGGTAAAAATTGGGAAGATTACTGGAAAGGGGACGATGTAGAATTGGTACATTTTATCGGAAAAGACAACATTGTTTTTCACTGTATTGTCTTTCCGGCGATGTTGAAAGCGCATGGAGATTATACCTTACCTGTGAATGTTCCAGCGAACCAATTTTTGAATTTTGAAGGTCAAAAATTCTCGAAATCACGAGGGTGGGGAATCGAGCAGCATGAGTATTTGGAGGAATTTAAAGATTTTGCCAATAAGGAAGATGCCTTGCGGTATGTCTTGATTCGGAATATGCCAGAGAATAAAGATGCTGATTTTAAGTGGGATGAATTTGTTGATTTTTATGATAAAGAATTGGCGGATAATTTGGGGAATTTCATCAATCGAGTCATTGTTTTGACGCATAAATATCTTGGTGGAAAAGTGCCGACTTACAGCGGCGACTTAAGTGAAAAAATGAGTGAAGTAACGGCTTTAGTAGATTCGCTTACCAACAACATTACCGCTTATCAATTCAAGCAAGCGATTCACAATTTAATGGAAATTTCAAGTTGGGGAAATACCTATTTACAGGATGTTTCACCGTGGAAAATTTTCAAAGCAGAACCAGAGAGTGAGGTGATTAAAGAATGTATGTTTATTTGCTTACAAGTTGTGGGCATTTTGAGTGTTTTGACGGAACCGTTTGTGCCAAATACGTCTAAGAATATTCGAGGATTATTGAATTTGGAAGCAGTGCAAAATGGTGACTTACGGACACTTATCGAAAACTTAAAAGCGGGGAAAGCCATCGTCTCAGAAGGACATGAAGTTGGTGAAGCAGCTATTCTTTTTGCAAAAATAAATGACCGAAAAGACAAGTCTCGTTTAGAAATTATCGACCGTCAAAAAGCGAAATTGGAAGCCGTTTTGAAAGCGGAAAAAGCGAAGCAACGCGCACCAATTAAAGAAACGATTACCTTTGAAGATTTTACAAAACTGGACATCCGTAGTGGTACGATTTTGACAGCTGAACCGATTAAAAAAGCGAATAAATTATTGAAATTGACGGTTGATATTGGATTGGAAATCCGAACAGTTGTCTCGGGTATCGCACAGCAATATAAGCCAGAGGACGTTGTTGGAAAAAAAGTAGCTTTGGTGGTGAATCTTGCGCCGCGAACGATGCGTGGCGTAGAGTCGCAAGGCATGGTTTTGATGGTGGAAGATTGCGAAGGGAAGTTGGCGTTTGTGGCTTCAGATAAAGATTTGGGGAATGGACAGATGGTGAAATAGGTGATTTTTTCGCGTTCCAAAGGGCGTTTGAGGGGTGAAAATGTTTGTAAAACATTTTTTACCCCTCAAAAACCACCCGCGCGGCGCGGTACTCTTTACTGGAGGGGCGATAATTGTTAATACTTTGACTGATGAGCAACGTAGCTAAAAAGAACAAGTCAAAGGCGTAGATTATCTTATTGTAACACGACCAAAAAAAAGGTATTCGATAGGCTTTGTAACCTACTGAATACCTTTTTTGTTGGATTTAAAACAGAGTGATTTTTAAAATCACTCTGTTTTGACCTTAAAGAATTCCTTCCTAAAGCGCATATTCTCCTTGTGCAAAAACGTATTTCGCCACATCCCGCCGCAATTCCTTCGCATTCCAATCCGCAGGTTTCAACATCTTTCGAACGGCA
Source organism: Saprospiraceae bacterium (assembly GCA_047629355.1). Classification (GTDB taxonomy): domain Bacteria; phylum Bacteroidota; class Bacteroidia; order Chitinophagales; family Saprospiraceae; genus CAYUNA01. The sequence goes on from JBLHWU010000123.1 coordinate 3,600, forward strand.
TAATTCAACCGTTTCTTTTCACTTTCTTTTGCAAAACTACCAATTGCATCTTTCGCTGCTTTTTGTGCAATATCAACTGCTTCGTATAAATACAATTGAGCAGCTTTCGCCTGTGCTTCGTATTTTTTAGCATCCAAATTCGGCATCGTTGCCAACTTTTGTAAACGTAAAATCACACTCTCGGCAACGTAGGCTTCCGCCAAAATATCAGCAAGATTTAGAATGATTTCCTGCTCATCAATTAGTTTGGTTTTCAATTTTTTACCCGCTGCACCCGAAATAACTAAAAAAGTATTTTTCAATGCTTGAACAATGCGCATTTCTGCACCCCACTTTTTACTACTTCCGTTCAAACCTAAAATTTGATTAACAATAAATTTTGGAATAGATTTACCTGCTTTTTGCAAATCAATTTCCTTCGTTTGCATCCCTCTTTTGAATAATTCACCGACAGAAAGCATTTGATTCACATCGTTCGTTCCTTCATAAATTTTGGTGATGCGCGCGTCTCGGTACGCCATTTCCAAACCCGTCTCCGCAGCATAACCCATGCCTCCATGAATTTGCATGGATTCGTCCGTTGCATAACAGGCCAAGTTTGAGCCTTTTACTTTCAAAATAGAGCACTCAATCGCAAATTCTCGAATGGCATTTAAGGTAGCTTCACTCTTATTAAGTCCTTGATTTATAAATACTTGTGACTTGTAATCAATGTTTTGACCTGTACGATATACGGCAGATTCAATGGCAAATGCTTTAGCTGCAATATCACCTACTTTATATTGAATCGCTCCGAATTCAGAGATGGATTTTTCAAATTGTTTACGTTGCAAAGCGTATTTTACACCCAGTGTCAGTGCTAATTTTGCACCACCCATAGCCCCTGCAGCAAGTTTGATTCTACCCGTATTCAGAATGTTTAAAGCCATTTTAAAACCTGCTTCTCGGTTGCCTAATAAGTTTTCGGCAGGTACTCGGCAGTTGTCAAAATAAATCTGAACGGTAGACGAAGCTTTGATGCCCATTTTCTTTTCTTCTGGACCAATAGAGAAGCCTTCGTAATCTTTTTCAACAATAAATGCCGATAAATCTTTATCCTTTCCAATTTTGGCAAAAACCACAAAAATATCTGCAAAACCACCGTTGGTAATCCAGATTTTTTGACCATTTAATAAATAGTGTTTACCATCAGCCGTTGGCGTTGCGGAAGTGCGACCAGAGTTGGCATCGGAGCCAGCAGTTGGTTCGGTAAGTGCGTAGGAAGCAACCAATTCACCGGATGCGATACCTGGCAAATACTTTTGTTTTTGCGCCTCATTTCCGTAATAAACAATTGGTAAAGAGCCGATTGAGGTCTGTGCACCAATCGTAGTTGCAAACGAAAATCCCGCTGCAATGGCTTCAGAAAATAATACACCGGTATTAAAATCCAAGCCCATTCCACCATATTCTTCTGGAATACTTACACCACAAAGTCCCAATTCACCCGCTTGTTTGAAATTACCAATAATCTCATCGCGGTCTTCTGGACGAACAATTTCTAATTCTCGACCTCTTTTAAAAAATGGTTCTTGCACGTTTTTCATACAAAAATCAACGACCATTTCTTTAATCATCAATTGCTCTTCGTTAAATTCTTCAGGAATAAAAATATTGGAAGGGTCAGTTCTCTCAACAAGGAAATGACCGCCGCAAAGGTATTTCTTGTCAGTGATATTGGGGGTGACTTTTTTTGTGTTGATTGCTAATTTGGCTGTATCTGTACTCATTTTTAGGTGGAAATTTTAAATTTTTGTTTCGGATTAAAACTAAAACTTTTAATAATCAAGCTGCGTTTAGCTCATAAAAGCAGTCTGGTGATTAAAGTTGTCACTACATTGGAATTTGGCACAAATTTCGTTAAAAGTAGCGAATTTTCGCTAATTTTCATAAAAAATCAATTTTTTTTTTCAAAAATGGAAAAAAAATCAATTTTTTTTCCATTTTTACGACTGAAATTATTTCACTAATCGAATTAACATTTCTTATAAATATGGACAAGCCAACGAAACTTTACGAATTTTTAGATTATCAGATGGAGAAGCACCCACTAAAAAAATCAATGGGGCAGAAAATAGATGGGGAATGGTCTTTTTATAGTACAGAACAGATAGTTGAAATCGTGAACAAATTAGCTGCAGGTTTGATAGAACTGGGTGTACAAGCAGGCGACAGAATTGGTGTAGCTGCCTATAAGAACCGTCCAGAATGGGTAATTGTGGATTTAGCTTGTCAAACAATTGGTGCGATTGATGTGCCTTTGTATCCGACCATTTCGCCGCGAGAATATGAATATATTTTGAATGATGCGGGCATTACTTATGCTTTTGTTGGGAAAGACGATTTGTATGATAAAGTTAAAAAAGCACAACCAAATGTGCCCAGTTTGAAAGGAATTTATACCATGGATAAACAAGATGGAAAACCATTTTGGGACGAGGTATTTGGTAGTGGGCATGAGGAAGAAATTGCGGCTCGAAAAGCAGCGATTGACCCGATGGGATTGGCAACAATTATTTATACTTCGGGTACGACAGGAAATCCCAAAGGTGTAAGTCTGTCTCATCATAACATTACTTCAGTAGTATCCGCTACGGAGGAGATTATTCCAGTAGAACCAGGCGAAAATGTCTTGAGTTTCTTACCTCTGTGCCACATTTTTGAACGAGCGGCAATATACGTTTATATGTATCACGGCGCGGAAGTTTACTTTACGGGGACGGATAATTTGGGTGGTGAAACGGGCGATTTGCAGACGACTAAGCCTTACTTTTTCACAAGCGTTCCGCGTTTGTTAGAGAAGGTTTATGAAGCTATTTACAATAAAGGTTTGGCACTCGAAGGTGCAAAAAAGAAGTTGTTTTTCTGGGCATTGAGCTTGACCGATGATTATGAATATGACAAATCTTACGGTATGGTGGATGCTATGAAACGCAGCATTGCCGATAAGTTGATTTTTAGCAAATGGCGGGCTGCTTTAGGCGGTAATATCAAATGTATTGTCACGGGTGCTGCCCCCTGTCCTGCTAAAATTTTAAAAGTATTTTCAGCGGCGGGTATTCCGATTCGAGAAGGTTACGGACTGACGGAAACGTCGCCAACTTTAACGGCGAATACTTTGAAAAAAGGCAATGCAATGACTGGCAGCGTTGGTCCTTGTGTTGAAAATGTTGAAATTTATATTGACCGTTCAGATGGAGATTATCGGGAAGGGGAGGGAGAAATTTTGGCATATGGTCCCAATGTGATGATGGGTTATTATAAAAAGCCAGAAGCAAATGCGGCGGTTTTTACAGAAATGAAGGGCAAACGCTGGTTTAAAACGGGGGATATCGGTAAATTTATAAAAGGACCAAACGGCAAAGAGTTTTTGAAAATTACCGACCGTAAAAAAGAATTATTGAAAACATCGGGTGGAAAATATGTAGCGCCTGCACCGATTGAAGGCAAGTTCCGCGAAGACTTTTTGGTGGAGCAAATTATGGTTGTTGGTGACAAACGGAAGTTCGTTTCAGCAGTGATTGTGCCTGCACCGGATGCGTTGAAAGATTGGTGTAAAAACAATGGAGTCGCTTGGACAAATTTGTCGGAAATCGTTAAAAACGAGAAAGTTATCGCAGCCTATCAAGCGATTTGTAATAAAGTAAATCCGGACTTTAGCCACATCGAGCAAATTAAGAAATTTACAATTTTGGATTGTACTTGGGATGCCGTGAAAGCAGATGGAACGGAAGCAGAATTGACGCCGACGATGAAGTTGAAGCGTCGAGTGGTGCGGCAGAAGTATGGTGCGCAGATTGATGGGATGTATTCTTAGGCGGTGGACGATAGGCTTATAGTCACTGCAATATTGATAGTAAAAAGATGTTATTTTTAAAAAGCACATAACGATTTCTCTATTAGAATTTTAATAGGGGAGTCGCTGTGTGCTTATTAGTAAGTAACGCGTAGTAATTAATCAGGTAAAATTTTTAGACAAGATTTTTTCGAATTAATTACCACGTGTTACTTAACTGAAGCGATTGAAAACGATAGTATATATTTTGAATATCCAAAAAGAAAGGATTTTTGGTCAATTGAGCATCACCTAGTTAATCCAAATAAGGAAAATTTAATTCTCAAAGATTCTATTGGAAACGTTGTTGGTTTGTGGAAAAGAATTGACGGAAAAAATTATGAAGGAGGAGAGTATTATCCAAATAGTCAATTAATTGGAAAAATTAATTATTCAGAACTGGGTATCATGGACAGTGAGGCAACCTATTATTATGAAGATGGAAGAATTAGAGTTGCAGGAATTCGGAAGTCAATGAAAATGCTTGGAAAATGGAAAAACTACAACAAAGATGGTGAATTAATTTCAACAGAATTGTATGATGACAGAGGTAAATTGATTGTGGCTGAATAATAATTTATCCCTATTTCCATCCTAATTGACAAGGTTTAACGTACCTTTGCCCGATTTTTGAAACCATTTAAAGGAGAAAAAGCAAGATTCACTGCTATTGTGCCGTTGTTCTTAATTTTTCATTCTTAATTTTTAATTATTTTATGGGAAATCTTGTAGCAATTGTGGGGCGGCCAAACGTCGGAAAATCTACCTTTTTTAATCGCTTAATTGGTGGACGACAGTCTATTGTAGATGATGTAAGTGGCGTAACGCGTGACCGTCAATACGGAAACTGTGAGTGGAACGGTAAAACTTTTACAGTCGTCGATACCGGCGGATTTGTGAAAAGTTCGGATGATGTATTTGAAGCGGCGATTCGGGAACAGGTATTGATTGCGATTGAGGAAGCGAGCGTGATTGTGTTTGTGACGGATGTGACGACGAGTATCACCGATTTGGATGAAGAAGTGGCGAATATGTTGCGGAAAACGCACAAACCCGTTATCTTAATGGTCAATAAAGCTGACAATCACGAGCGATTGATGGCAGCGAATGAATTTTGGTCAATGGGCTTTGAAGATACCTTTTTTGTGTCGTCTTTGACTGGTAGTGGAACGGGTGATATCTTAGATAGAATAACCGAATTTATTACCGATGATGAACCATTAGAAGAGACGATTCCAAAATTTGCGATATTGGGTCGACCGAATGTAGGCAAGTCTTCCTTAACGAATGCACTGCTTGGAACAGAGCGAAACATCGTAACGGATATTGCAGGAACGACGCGAGATTCTATCCATACGAAGTATAAGAAATTTGACAAAGAATTTTACCTAATCGACACCGCAGGGATTCGGAAGAAGGCGAAAGTCCACGAAAACATTGAGTTTTACTCCGTGATGCGGGCGATTCGAGCTTTGGAAGAATCGGATGTTTGTATCATTATGATTGATGCGACTTTGGGTGTCGAACAGCAGGATTTGAATATTTTTAACCTTGCTAAGAAGCGAAATAAAGGAATCGTAATCTTGGTGAATAAGTGGGATTTGATGGAGAAATCTACCAATACTGCCCGCGATATGGAAAAGGAAATCAAGAATAAATTGGCACCATTTAATGATGTGCCCGTAATTTTTGTTTCTGTTCTTGAAAAACAACGGATTTTCCAAGTACTTGAAGCTGCTCAGGCCGTTTACGAAAATCGTACTCGAAGAATTTCTACCTCTGAACTTAACGAAGTTATGTTGGCTGCTATCGAACGCTATGCTCCTCCCGCAGCACGTAGCCGCTTGATAAGAATTAAATTTGTTACGCAAATTCCGACGTATTTCCCCGCGTTTGCATTCTTTTGCAATCACCCGAAGCATATTAAGGAAGCGTACAAGAACTATTTAGAAAACCAATTGCGTTCCAATTTCAACTTTGAAGGTGTACCGATTTCGGTTTTCTTTAGACAAAAGTAAATTATTGGGTATTCGGGTATTGGGTATTTGGGGGGACACTTCTAGTACCCAATACCCAATACATAGTACCTTCAAACAGAATCCATGAATTTTATAGAAACACCTATCAAAGGGCTTATTATCTGTGAACCAACCATTTGGGGCGATGACAGGGGCTATTTTTACGAAGCTTACAACGAAAAAGTATTTCATGCAGGTGGGATAACTGCTAAATTTGTGCAAGACAACCAAGCGTTTTCGACGCAAGGAATTTTGCGGGGATTGCATTATCAAGTTGGTGAATTTGCGCAGGCAAAATTAGTGCGGGTCTTGCAAGGAGAAGTATTGGATGTGGCTGTAGATGTACGCGAAGGTTCGGCAACTTACGGGCAGTCCTATTCTACCCGATTGAGTGGTGAAAATAAAAGGCAAATGTTTGTTCCAAGAGGTTTCGCACATGGATATGTGGTGTTGAGTGAGACGGCGGAATTTGCTTATAAATGTGATAATCTTTATTCAAAAGCGCACGAAGGTGGCTTGCGATACAATGACCCTGCTTTGAAAATTGATTGGCAATTTGATTTGTCGAAAGTGCAAGTGGCGGAACGGGATGCGACTTTTCCAGATATTGGGAAACACCGTGTGGATTGATTCGATTAAGGGAATTTGTAAAAAATAACCTACCCATCTGACTTGCTCTTTTCCCTTTTAAAAGTGCTAAAAAAAGCCTCAAATAACCAGTTATGCTCGCTTTTTTTAACATCTTTAAAAGAAAAAATAGCTGCGTCATCTTGGGTAGCTTATTTATTACAAACTCCCTAACGGGATTATTTCGATTAACTCGATTATAGTCCCCAAGTCACAATCGAAATAATCGAAATAATCAAGTCAATCGAAATAATCGAACCATGCAAAATATCCTCGTCACCGGCGGCAACGGTCAAGTAGGCAGCGAACTTCAAGTTGTTGCTAATAATCAATCTACCTACCAATTTTTCTTCACAGACTCCGCAGATTTGGACATTACGAATCCCACAGCAGTTTTAACTTATTTTCAAAAAAATCAGATTCATACTTGCATCAATTGTGCGGCTTATACGGCGGTGGATACGGCAGAAAGCAGTCCAGAAATTGCTAGAAAAGTGAATGTGGAGGGTGCGGAAAATTTGGCGAAAGCTTGTGTAGAAAATGGTGCGAAGTTGATACATCTTTCGACCGATTATGTGTATCACAATCAGCAGAATACGCCGTTTAAAGAAGGGGACGAAACCAATCCACAGGGTGTGTATGCGCAGACGAAATTGGATGGTGATTTAATTGCGACGAAAATTTGTCCGAATACCTTGATTATGCGGACTTCTTGGGTGTATTCCTCGTTTGGAAATAATTTTGTCAAAACGATGTTGCGGTTAGGGAAGGAGCGGGATTCGTTGAATGTTGTTTTTGACCAAATCGGTACGCCAACCTATGCGAAAGATATTGCGGAAGCGGCTTTTGAAATTATTCAATCTATTGACAATCAAAAAGTTAAAAATGATGCTTGGCAAGGCGTTTTTCATTACAGCAATGAAGGTGTGACGAGTTGGTATGACTTTGCGGAAGCCATTTTTGATATTGAAAATATAGAATGCAACCTTGGTGCAATCGAATCTGTGCAGTATCCAACGCCTGCCAAACGCCCACCTTTCAGTGTATTAAATAAAGGTAAAATTAAGACTGTTTTTAGATTAAATATTCCGCATTGGCGTAAGAGTTTAGGGGATTGTTTGGAAAAATTGAAATAAAGAGGGAGCGAAAATTGAGAGAATAGCGTTGTATGGGAATCGCTTTTGTTTAGGACGAATTAAATTAGTTTTAAACGACTCAAAACGCTTCTCAATGAAATTTAAAAAACTTTGCGCGCTAATTATTTTAGTGGGGATGCTCTATCCTTCGCTATTTGCCCAAGATATTATAGAGGCTGAATCGCCTCCGCTACCTCGGCTTATTTTGACTTTCAATGTCTTATCGTTTCTTGGTGGCAACGGTTCCATCAACATTTCTTTGGAAAAACCGTTTTCTACTCAGCATGCCTTAGAGTTGGATGTGAACTATTATTTTGCTTATGCAAGAGCGCGAAAAGACAGTGTAGTCAGTCATTTGAATATTAGAACAAAAGGCGGATATGGTGTTTTTCTATCCTATAAATTTTTACCGTGGGACAATCGGCGGATGCAATTTTTTATCGGACCAACCGTCGGCTATCGACACATTATTTACAATTTGGAGCGAAGAACTTGCTTGGAAGTATTGCCCGAAGTACTTGGTTCTGGGATTTGTGAATGCGTGAATGTGGGTACAAGCCGAGGAACTAATACCTCTCGAAGTATTGTTGCGGGATTGAATATTGGTTTTCAAAAGAGCTATATTAGAAGAGACGATGCGTTTTTTATAAAATTTCATATCGTTTTGGGGCGGTCGTGGATAAATCCTATTGTTCGTGCTATGACGCCGACCGTTACTTGTCCAAGTATTGCAGCTGATGTATTGTTAGCCGAAGCTAAGAATGCGGAAATCAATCCAGTTACGAGTTTATTCACAAATCACAGTTTTCAAACGGAAAAAATTTCTGAAGGATATATTTCTCTCAACATAAAACTTGGTTATGCTTTCTAATAAAATTTATCAATATCTAAGTATTTTTATCCTCTTTGGAATGCTGACGGGTTGTACGACTTGTGCGGAAGATAGGGGACAATTGACGATTTTGGAAGGGCAGGTCTTTGAAGTGGAAAGTGGTAACCCTGCGGTGGGTGCGTCGGTGGCAGTTTGGCGTAGTTTTGACGAGTTTACGGGATTGCCAGATGACGTCAAAGAGTTGTCAAAAGAAATAATCACAGATTCTATGGGCTTTTATTCCATCACGTTTTTCAATACGGTTCGGAGTTTTTTTTCCGTTCAAGTCACGCCGAATGCTTTGTTTAATTGTTCTGAATCGTCCAGAATTGATATTGGAGAGAAGAATGTGTTTGATTTTTTCGTGTCTGCACAAGATACTTTACTGGAATTACATTTTACGAAGACCGATTTTGATAACAATCCAGATAGCGTTGCAGTGTCGATTAATTTTGAAATGATTTGCCTGATTAATAATTCTGAAATCAATAATTACGTACTTTCTACCAATTTAAATATAGACAGTACTTTGCAAATTTTTACCCAACCAAATGTGCTGACAAGATTAAGAGTGGCGTATTTTGAAGATGGAGTGGCGGTGAAATATGATAATATTTCGTTGACGACGGAGCTGAATTTAAAAATTGTATCAATAGAATATTGAAGCTAGATTTGTTATTTTCAAAAATAATAACGAAGTGATTGGACAGCAGTAACTCCTTATAAAATTACGGGGTTTTAAACGCTCAAATATTTCAAGAAAAGCCAGATAAAGTATTTCATTTCCTCTTCTCCAGCCTGTTTTTTTTAATCATATGTTCTTTTCTTTCAATAAAATCAGGCATTTTCTTCAACATTCCCTTCTTTTTTAAAAAAAGTAACTTTCAAAGGCAGCGAATTCTACACTTACCGTCTCTTCTATTCAAACCGCCCAATGTAAGTAACCGCTACGAATTAATTAATAGTTGTTACGTAAAAGACAATTTATTAAAAATCAGATAAATCTTTAGATGCGCATCAAGAAAGCTGAGGATTTCGATAGTCAAAAAAAATGGGTACTTTTTTCAAAAAAGAAGAATCTTAAATCAAAGAACATGAAAAATAGCGTCATCATATATATAGCGATTGTGCTGCTCTTTGCTGCTTGCAAAAAGGACGTCGATATTTTTGTGCAGAACCCAGTCGATACGCCTAATGCGGTGTATGTTATGACAGATGTGGGAGGGAAAATTATGGATGAATTCAATACACCTTTAGCCGAGGTTGCGATTGAAATTTATGGTAAAAATGGAGTCATTAGTACCTCAACAGATGAAAACGGAATTTTTCTAACCAAAAGCATCGAAGTACGCCAAGACCGTCTATATATCAAAGCTTTATCCAACGGCTTTTTTACGGGGTCAAAAACGATAACTGTGGCTGGAAATGCCATTGAAAATATAGAAATTAAACTGTTAGCTAAAGAATTTATAGGTATTATTAATTCGAATGTCGGCGGAGTTGTGGAGACTGAAAACGGCGCAAAAGTCACGTTTGCACCCAACTCAATCATGGATAGCAATGGTAGTCCGTTTGACGGAAGTGTTCAAGTAGCTGCTCGCTGGTTGAATCCCACTTCCGCTGACATTTTTCACATTATGCCTGGTAATTTGATTGGCGAAGATTCCCTCGGACGAGAGTTTGTGATGGCAACTGCAGGTATGATGGCAGTTGAGTTATTTTCTGACAATTTTGAAAAATTAAACATCAAAGAAGGCAGTACGGCAGAGCTTCGTTTTCCGATTCCTTCGGCACTATCTAACGCAGTTACTCCCGAAATTCCACTCTGGTCTTTCGATGAAAATAAAGGAATTTGGATTTTGGAAGGTACCGCACAATTGCTTGACAATAAATACGTTGCCAATGTTACGCACTTCTCTTTTTGGAATTGTGATGCCCTGTTTTCTGTCGTCAATGGTACTGGAAAAGTGATTGACGCCAATGGCAATCCTGTCGCCAATGCACTGGTTAAAATTGAAATAGCCAATTCCATGAATACTCGTAGCAGCTGGACGAATAGCGACGGCTGTTTTGGTGGACAATTACCTGCTAATGAGACACTTGAAATTTACGTTTGCGATGCTTGCGGCGACCCATTCGGTGTAGTGACGACGATAACGACTTCTGATATAGACGTGACGATTCCAGACATTATGGTTGGTACATCTTCGACGGTTACCCAGATTTTTGGGTCAGTCGTTGATTGTGATGATATGCCCGTAACGAATGGTTATGTAACTGTACATTCTGGTACGATTGGGCAGCATGTTTTCTTAGATGCCAATGGTAATTTTGACAATACATTTCTATACTGCGACGATACCCAATTGAAATTAGTTGCAGTTGATATTGATACCGAAAAAATGAGTGCAGGCGATACTTTTTCTATCGCTCCAGTGATTGATGCAGGTACAATTCAAGCCTGTGATGAGTTGGCAGAGTTTATCAGTTTTAACTTGGATGGCGTAGATTATTTGTATGCTGACCCAGTGGATGTGACGGGTAATTTCTCGGTAGATGAGGGACTTGGTTTCTTCGATGTTTCGCAAGGGTTTAGTTTTTTTGCGAATAATTCAGATATGATAGTTGGTGAAGCGTATCCCGTAACTTTCATGATGGTTACAGGCATTAATCAAATTGCGGATTATCAAGTAGAAGTTATTTTAACAGAATTGGGTGCAGCGGGTGAGTTGATGCAGGGTACATTTACAGGGACATTTGGAGAAGATGCAGGCACAACGCATTCGATTGAGGGCAGCTTCAAAGTGGTTAGAGATTTTTAGAATTTATTATATATTTCCTTAGGAAAAATAAATGCGGACGGAGGTTGTCGATTAATTTTGGCAGCCTCTTTTTTGTTAAATTTATTGCACCTTTGCCTATTTTTCATTAAAGTAAAAAGGATTTAATTATTGAATCGTTTTTACAAAGACTTTATAAACATGAAAATACTGGTAATTGGCGGTGGCAACATGGGTATGACCTATGCAAAAAGTTTCCTACGGTCGCACATCACGACCGCAGAAGACATGATGATTTTGGAAAAATCGCCCGAAAAAGCAGTGGAATTAGCCAAAAAAGACATTGGAACCGTTTATGACAAACCTGATGACTGTCTCAAAAAAGCAGACCTAATCATTCTGGCCGTCAAGCCTCAAGATACTGCTTCTCTTTTCGAAAGTTTGAAGCCATTTGTGGATGAGCAGCAAGTATTTGTGTCCATTATGGCTGGCGTTAAAATTGAGACTATTTCCAAGGCATTGGGCATCAAAAAAGTGATTCGCGCAATGCCCAACCTTCCCGCACAAATCGGGATGGGCATGACCGTCTTTACTTCCACAGATGAGGTGACCCGCATTGAATTGGTGATGGTTCAAAACCTGATTAATACTACTGGAAAAAGCGTTTATGTAGAAAAAGAAGCTGCAATTGATGCTGCAACTGCCATTTCTGGAAGTGGGCCCGCTTACGTTTGGTATTTTATGAATTCAATGATGGAAGCTTCGAAAAATATGGGTTTTTCAACTTCTGAAAGTGAATTATTGGTTAGTCAAACCTTTAAAGGAGCGATTGATTTGTTTAACAAAACTAATTTTTCCTGCGAAGAATGGATTCAGAAAGTTTGCTCGAAAGGTGGAACAACCGAGGCGGCAATGCGGTCGTATGAAGCGGATGTTTTGAAAGAAAAAATTGTAGCTGGAGCAGAGGCTGCCTTGAAACGAGCGATAGAGTTAGGGAATTAAAAACAATGAACAAATGAGCAATTCCCTCAAAACGTACTCTTTAGGTGGCATTGCTCATTACTCATTGTTTAAAAAGTATAACCCAGCGAAAATCGCAACTGCGGCCATCCCATGCCCAATCCAATATTTTTAAAAGATTCTTTCTCCGTCGAACCATCAGAATAAGTCACTTCTACATCGCCCAATCCAAAGGAAGAAAGTCCATAACCTACTGCCGTACCGATAGAAAATCCACTCGGCGTCACCCATTGCCAACCTGCGGTCGCGCCAATACCAAAAGTATGTCCATTGAATCTTGCCGCTTGTTTGAGGTCATTATCGCTGGTGACCGTCGCTTCTATAGTCGTCAAACCTGCTTTTAGATAAGGAGCTAAGTAAAAACCTGCCAATGCTTTTTCGCGGTCTTCCTTTATATAAAAACGGACTTCGGGAGAAATCGCGTAGTTTTTCCACGAGATTTTATTGCCATCTCCATCTTTAAAACTAATGCCAAATGGCAATATTTTTAACGTTAAACTGCCCGATACATTCGGTGCAAGCAAGCGTTCATAACCTATACCGCCTGAGATTGGATGCACTCTTAAGACATTGTTTTGAGCTTGAATTGTTGAAATATTTGCAAAAAAGGCAAATAAGAAGATGGCTGTTAAAATAATTATTTTGATGGTTTTCATGATTTATCGTTTTAAATGTTTGGAAAGAATTTGGCTTCTGCTGTGGTTGAAAGCTACTACCAAATGTTTGGAGGAATCCCCCAAGGATATTTTTATTTTAATAGACTTTAAAGAAAAACTATCAAAAAAATCTTGTCTAAAAATTTTACCTGATTAATTACTACGTATTATTTAGGAACGCGGAATAAATAAATGCAGATTCTTGGAAGTGAGGTTTTGTTCTCCCTTTTTGCTTTAAACGTGCGATTTATGTTGATATAATGAGCGTTTTAAAGTGAAAAATGAGGACTAAATATCCTGTCAAGAATCTGCATTTATTTAATTCACGTTCTTTAGTAACAGATTCTCTAAAAGTATCCGCTACCTAACCTTCTCTTTTTTCTGGGGATGAGTGAAGTTTTTTATTAAAAAAATAAGGCGAATTAGTTTCCATTCCCTAAATTGAGGTTTTAAATTTCAAATCAATAAAATTTTAATAATATGTCAAATCAAAATAGACGAAAATTTCTAAAATATTCGAGCCAAGCAGCCTTAGGGTTGGGTTTAATGGGATTTTATAATTGTAGTTCAGATGGTGGAAAGCACGAACACAAAGAGGGGGAAGACAATGACCACAGCCACGAAGGTCATTCACACGATGAACATGCTGGACACGACCATGGCAGCGAATTGTTCTTTAAGATTTCCTTAGCACAATGGTCTTTGCACCGAACTTTTAAAAAGGGAGAATTGGATAATTTAGATTTTGCCGCTACTGCAAAAAATAAATTTGACATCGATGCAATTGAATATGTGAGTCAGTTTTTCAAAGACAAAGCAAAAGATAAAGGCTATTTGGGAGAAATGAAAAAACGGGCGGCTGACAATGGTGTCAAAAGTCTGATTATTATGGTGGATGGCGAAGGGGATTTAGGCGGTTTGGATGCTAAAAAACGGAAAGCAGCAGTTGCCAATCATGAGAAATGGTTGGAAGCAGCGCAACTTTTAGGTTGTCATTCTATTCGCGTCAATGCGTTTGGGGTTGGAAGTCGGGAAGAGGTGAGTCAAGCGGCGATTGATGGCTTGGGCAGTTTGGCGGAAATGGGAGCAAAATATGGGCAAAACGTCATCGTCGAAAATCATGGTGGCTGGTCGTCTGACGGCGATTGGTTGACGAATGTGATGGCGCAAGTCAATATGCCGAACTGTGGAATCTTACCTGATTTTGGTAATTTCTGCATTGAAAGAAAAGACGGTAAGCAATGGGACGGCGAGTGTCTCAACGAATATGACCGTTATAAAGGGGTTCAACAATTTATGAAATATGCCAAGGCGGTTAGTGCCAAATCACATGATTTCAACGAAGCAGGGGAGGAGACGAAGACGGATTATTTGAAAATGATGAAAATTGTGAAGGATGCAGGTTACCGTGGGTATGTTGGGGTGGAATATGAAGGTAGTGTTTTGAGTGAAATGGATGGTATTATGGCAACGAAAAAATTGTTAGAAACAGTTGGTAAGAAATTGTCCTAGGAACACGAAATAAATAGGTATAGATTCTTGGGAGGATATTTTGCCCTCATTTTTCACGTTGAAAATCTTCATGGTATCAACATAAATTGAACTTTCAAAGCAAAAAGGGAGAACAAAACGGCTCTCTCATGAATCTAACTTTATTTATTTCGCATTTCTTAACGCCTATTTCAAAAGTAAAGATCTTTTGTCATTTCGACCGAAGTGGAGAAAAAGACCAAAATAACTCCGCCATTTAGACAGGGCAAATTTCCTTCGTTTTTTACTTGAAATCAGTCAAAGTATCAACAATTATCCTTCTTTCAAGTAAAAACCGAGAAAAATTATCCACTGTCTAACTTGTTGTACTTATTATTTTATCGTTACTTAAGCTGATTTTTTCCTAATTTTGCACCATGAATTTAAATTTCAAACAATTCGGTCAAGGTGACCCTATCATCATTTTGCACGGTCTATTCGGTACATTAGACAATTGGCAAACGCTGGCTAAAAAACTGGCAGAAGACCATACCGTTTTCATCATTGACCAACGCAATCACGGACGTTCGCCACAGGACGAAACGTTTGATTATCCAACAATGGCGGAAGATTTGAAGGAATTCATGGAGGAAAATTGGATTTATAAAGCACACCTTATCGGTCACTCTATGGGTGGAAAAACAGTGATGCAATTTGCGTTAGAATACCCTGATATGGTTGATGAACTGGTGGTTGTAGACATTGCGCCCGTTGCTTATCCGGAGCGACACAACCATATTTTTGATGCCCTTTTAAATTTGCATCCTGAGAAAATTGAGAATAGAAAAGAGATTGATACCATTTTGGAAAAGCAAATTCCAGCATACGGCGAGCGGCAGTTTTTAATGAAAAACCTAACGCGCAACAAAGAGGGGGGCGGCTATCGTTTTAAAATGAATTTGCCTGTTATTTATAAAAATTACGCACATATTTTAGCAAATGTGGAAAGCGAAGACACCTTTGATAAACCAACTTTATTTATCAAAGGTGGTAATTCTAAACACATTCAAGCCGAATATCAAGCACAGATTTTAGAGAAATTCCCTGAAGCCGTTGTTAAGACCATCGAAAACGCGGGACATT
>JBLHWU010000124.1:0-19142 GCA_047629355.1 Saprospiraceae bacterium
CAAATTACAACAACGTTCCCATTCAGTTTCTCAGCAATCAGAGCGAAATCGACTCATTTTATTTAATATGTGCCAAGCCAAAATTAATAAACTGAAACTGCTAATTAAAGGAATAGATTTTGGGGGGGTAATTTTGAAAATAAGTAGGTGAGGAAGCAGAAAAGTAGTTCATTTTTACTAATTTTGACCCATGACTTTCCAAAATCTACCCGTACATACCGCCGACCTTCCGCGCGTCTCCGAGTTGCACTTCACGCAGCTTGACCCGAAGTCGCGTACATCCGAATATTTTGCGACGACCGTCCTTTTTGCTATCCTTTTTGTGGTGGTGAATATTATCATTTTCACCTCAGGTGGCGGCTTTGCTTGGTGGGTTTGGACGATGTATTTAGTTTGGCTAATTTTATTTGGTTTGACCATGTGGTTGGTAGAAAAAAATTATCAGGTGACAGGATATGCAATGCGGCAGCGAGATATTGTTTTCCAAACGGGTGTGATTTCGAAGAGTGTCACAACGATTCCGTTTAAGCGAATTCAGCACGTTGAAATTACGGAAGGACCAATTCAAAAGCTGTTTAAATTAGCCAGTTTGAAAGTTTTTACAGCAGGAGGTAGTGGTAGTGATTTGACGATTTCGGGAGTACAGAAGGACGACGCAGCGATGATTAAAGAATTTATCACCGGTAAAATTGACGCGCATGATGAGGAAGAATGAAGACAATGGACAGGAAACTGTGGACGGTGGACGGGAAGACCACAGTGAAAGATTCGATGATTCCACATTTAATAATGATGTGGTGTCAGCGTTTGATTTTTCTAAAAAATCACGGCAGTCAGGAGCGGCGATATTGCTGATTTTATTGCGTTTGGTGAAAACTTTGGGGCGGCAGATGTGGCCAATTTTATTAATTATTTTATTTAACCCAAACAAAGACGGTGATTATTTTTACTTGAAAGTATTTGCTGGGATTGCAGCATTTGCAGCAGTTCGGTCGATTATTGGCTGGTTTAAATTTTACTTTTATATAGAAAATGAAGAATTGGTCATTGAGCGCGGTGTGTTTTCAAAATCAAAATTGAATGTACCGATTGACCGCATCCAAACAGTAAATTTTAAGCAAAACTTGATTCACCAATTTTTTAATCTCGTTAGCATTGAAATAGATACGGCGGGGTCTTCAGGTAATGAATTTGTCATTCAAGCGATAAGAAAACCACAGGCAGAAGCCTTGCGAAGTTATGTCGAATCGCAGAAGAAAGAAGTTACTCCGAGTGAAGTTTTGACGAAGGAAACGCCTCACCGAGAAGAAAAGAAAAAGCTTATTCTACAACTCTCCCCTATTGATTTACTAAAAATTGGCGTCAGTCAAAATCACTTTCGCACAGCGGGCGTCATCACCTTATTTTTCTGGAGTTTTTTAGATGATATTGAACAGGCATTCAACTGGAAATTTATGGAAGCCATCCACGATTATTTTGAAAATGGTAGTTCCTTTTTGATGATATTTCTAATGATTTTACCCTTTTTTCTGATTGTTTCTTTCCTTATCACTTTGGTTAGTAGTGTTTTGCGAGATTACAATTTAAAATTTTGGAAAACAGAAACTGGTTTTAAAATTCAAAGCGGCTTATTTAATAAAAAAGAAAACTCCGCTAATCTAAATAAAATTCAATTACTGATTTGGAGTTCCAATCCCTTGAAACGCATTTTTAAATTATTCACTTTACGAATGTCGCAAGCAGCATCAAAAGCGGTTTCCCAAAAAAATGCTATCAATATTCCTGGCATTTATCCACTTGAATTAGAAGCGGTGCAACAAATGTGGTTTCCTGCCCAAATGCACATTGATTCAGAGGAACACCACATTAGCAAATTGATAACCTGGCGAAAAGTCTTGTATCAAGGCGTCGTGCCTGCTATCATTTTAGTTGCTATTTTTTGGAGTCATTGGGGGTATTATTCGTTGAGTTGGTTGTTGCTGATTGGCTATGTTTATTGGTGGGCGAATCAGTTTTATAAAACATGGATTTATGAAGTGAGTGAAGAAGGATTGCGTACTAATTCGGGTGTGATTACACGAACGCATGTCTTGTTGCAATGGTATAAAATACAAGGTGTTCGCATTCGACAAGGCTTATATCAGCAGCGGAAAGATGTGGCAGATTTGATTTTTTATACGGCAGCTGGCAGTGTTTTAATTCCGTATGTGGAGTTGGAAAAGGCGAAGATGTTGCGAGATTTTGTGATTTTTAAGGCGGAGATTGATGGGCGGGAGTGGATGTGATTATAGGAGTCAGGTACGAGGTGTCAGATATAGGCTGTACAATCTATCAAAAAAAGTTCCCCGCCTTTTTAGATTTTTTCCTCTTAGAAAAAATCTAAAAAACAGTACAAATGAATTAAACAAAAAACTCACTTTTCACTTTAAGTGATGCTTATAAGTCCAATAAAAGCAGGTCTTATGCTTAATTCTCCTTACTTCCTTAAAACACGAAATTTTGAAAACGTATTCAAAGAAGTAAGTAAAAAAAGTGGAGGCAAAATTTAAGATGCCTGATTTGTGGGGTTTAAAAAGTCAACGTACTTTTTATGCTTGTTTGTACAGCCTATGTCAGATACATCGAGCAAATCTCTGACTACTGACACCTCGCACCTGACTCCTATAATTTCACATCACTTTCAACCCAACCATCGACCAAGTTGACGATACGAGTCCCATATTGCGCATTTTTTTCAGAGTGCGTTACTTGAATAATTGTCACGCCTTCCGAGTGTAATTTTTTAAATAAATCCATGATGATTTCTCCTTGCGAAGTATGCAAATTTCCTGTTGGCTCATCTGCGACCAGTAATTTTGGTTTGGAAATAATCGCTCGTGCCACGCCTACCAATTGCTGTTGCCCCCCTGATAATTGATGTGGAAATAAGTCTTTTTTAGCAACAATATTGAATTTATCCAACACATCGGCGACCATACTTTGACGCTCTTTTTTACCTATTTTTCGATATAATAACGGCGTTTCAATATTTTCATAAACCGTCAATTCATCAATCAAATGATAAGCTTGAAACACGAATCCCATGTAATTCTTATGGAGTTCGTTGCGTTTTCGTTCTTTAAATTTATGCACTGGTTCCTCAAAAAAATGATACTCGCCGCCAGACGGTTCTTCCAACATACCGAGAATATTGAGTAGTGTTGATTTTCCCGCGCCAGAAGGTCCCATGATGGTCAAAAATTCGCCTTGCTTTATGTCTAAATTGATATTTTTGAGTACATAACTTTTGTTGAATCCTGAGCGGTAATATCGTTCGATGCCTTTTAATGAAATCATTTCTTGACGGTTGATGGCTGACGTCCTACGGTGGACGGCTACCCTGTTCTTTAATTAAATGGTTTGATGTTTGGACTATGATTATAAGTTATTCAATGGGTATGCCAATGTCATAAATCACTGACTACCAATTCCTTGCAAATCATTTTAAATCTAAAAACACATCTTAAATGTCCAAATTTGACTAAAATCGTCCATTATCGGACAGTTCGATTGCAACCCGACAGAACCTTTACGACCTATTTTTAAAACTGATAACTGACGCCTCCATTTAAAAAGCCAAATCCAAATCCAGCTTCTCCATAAAGACCAAACGTCGGCGTAATCCAATAATTAATACCCGCGATTGGACCGCCGAACGAACCTGAAGTTGTATTATAGGCATCTTTATTATTCGTCGTTTCAAAATAAAAACCCGCCACAGCACCAGCATAAAAATCGAAACTATCCGAGTTGACGAAATCAAAATGATAGGTTCCACGAGCACCAAAAAAAATACGCGTCCAATTGGTATTTAGACCATTCGCAGAATAGAATTTTATACCCATTCCTGCACCAACCCCAAGATTGCCGATACCGAGATTGTCAATGATTCCTTGGTCGTAGCTGACCGATAAAATTGGAAGAGAGTTGACATTAGTATTTAAACCAAAATTACCTCCGTAACTGCGTAATCCTAAGCCTCCATGCACAACGTGAGCATCCGTTGAGAACGGTGATTGTGCTTTTACTACATTTATGGAAAGGAAGAAGAGAAAAAAAATAGCGAATAATTCGATAGGAATTTTCATAAAAAAAAGCTGTTTTAATGGTGGAATGAGTCCCATATTATATGGTTTATTATTAATGCTTGGAAAGATTCGTTAATGGTTTGCAAAATTTTTCGAGGAATGGCAAATATAAACTGAAATCTCTTTATTTTACATTTAAGAGATGCATTTTTGAAAATAGTAATGCGGTGTTTGGTTGTTCTATTTCTAATTTTTGAATAGACAGATGATTCTAAAATGGTAAAGGTCCACTAAATTTTATTAGAATTTCTGTAGAAACTTACCAGGTCTTACTTCTATTTCAGTAAAAAAATAAGGCACTGTATTTGATTTGATTAACACTATAAATTGCCCATATGATGGAGCACTTTTTAGAAATTAAAAAAAATAAGTTGACAAATGATGAAGTGAATGAAGCGTTATTTAGATTGTGATTTTAAAAATATTTTTCAGATTAGCAATTTTTGATAAAAAGAGTTATTTTTGTAAAAAGATATTATTTTTACCTTTTTTAAAAAAAAGGGCACAAGTGTATAGCAAAAAGTTAAAATGGCTCGTTATTGCAATCCGAAACTCAAGGTCTTCGCCTGATTCGGGTTGCAAAAACGGATTTTTATAAGCACACACCGTTTGTAGAAACCCGATTTTATTTCATTCAAATAGGTAGAAATGAATTTGTCAAAATAGTTAATTCAAACTAATATACAAATGACCAATTCACTAGTTTACCTTAAAAAAAACGAGCAGACATGCAATTATTGAAAAGCGGTATTTTCGTCCTTTTTTCGTTTCTGTTTTTTTCTACTAACGCACAAGTAGCCTCCCATTATACTATCCATATTGGTAGCTTTGTGAACCCAAAACCACTTGATTTTGAGAAGATTCAACCATTGGGCTTTATCTATTCAGAGCAATCTGGTAATGTAAAATCGATTCGGATGGGCGGCTATTCTAGTCAACAAACGGCGGAAGAAGTAGCACAATCTATCCGTAATTTAACGGGTGATAATGCACAAGTATTGGCAGTCAATGTCGACGGTGGTGAATTGGTAGCGATGATTCAGTTGGGTACAGAACAGGCGACAAAATCTTTCTCTTGGCAACCTTATTTATCCGCAGGTCAACTGTTTTTCGCTTTAGATAATGGGCAAGTGAAAATTATGACGGGGCAATATCCAGACATGAGTGCTGCCCGAGCAAAATTGGCGTATTTGCGCTCCAGTGGCTTTCCATCAGCGTTTCCAAAAGAAGTCAATAATGTCTTATTGCATCCTGTTGGAAATTTTGAATTGGGTGGTGAAAAACGGCCGTTGATTCCTCTGGATTTTACCCGACCTGCGCCTACAAAAGAAAGTGATGTAGCAATAAAAGGTGGCGCAGTTATAACTAAGGCAGCAAATCCAACTACTCCTGAAAAAGAGGAAATTCCACCATCTTTTAAACAAACGACGCCAATTATTTCAATAGTCGTAGAAAAGCCGACTCAATCTGTTCCTTCAGCACCTAATTCGACAAGAGTTATCATTCCGAAAAGTGTCCCACTTCCTGCGGCGAAATTAAGTATACCAAATATTCGCGGAGATGTCAAGCGCAATTCGGCATATGTGTTGCAAACGATTTTGAAGGAAGAGAAGTATTATAAAAGTAGTCTCGATGGCTTTTATGGAAAAGGAACAAAATTGGCATATGAAGAAATAAAAAATGGCAATCGACAGATTCAAAAATACCGAATTTTATCGGAATATATGAATAATGCGAGCGTTGATAATGGCAATGAATTACAAAAAAACATCAACAATCTCTGGGCAAATTCACCCTCAGCAATGGCAGGTTTAGATGTCAGCGATTCTCCATTAGCAAAAGCATATCAAGCCTATTTTTTAATGGTTTATGAAGGCATTGACCAACGAGTAAATAACTTGATGAATGGCGCAATCAAGAAAGCTTTTGCAGGAAAAAAAGTGACGAATATTCCCCGTTTTGATTATAAAGCGACCTATGCTTATAATGATTTAGACCAGTTATTATTGCATTTGCGGTACATTCACGAAGTATCGAATGAAGAGGTAAAAGTACCGTGTTGGATGTTTCAACGACACCCGGGTGCAGCCCTGCGAGCGTTTGATGCGCGTGGTGATAGCGATTTTTTAATGGCGAATTGTGGCGGCTTTAATGAATGGAAGGAAATCCGAATTTTGCAAGCTATGGCGCAAGATTTGAGCGTCCGAAAATTGATGAGTAAAGATACTTTGGCGATGGCACAAAGCACCATGAGTCGATTGTATCTCGCGCCAAAATCACCGAACACTTTTGACACTAAAGCCCTGAATGAATGGAATGATAAACTGTGGCTGGGCATCGAAGGTTGGGCAATTCAAGACCCGATGTTGACGGATATTCAAGTGGCCTTAAAAGTGATTTATTACCAATCGTACGTATTGTTAGAAGACCATTTTATGAATGCAGGATTTCCAGCGACAGAGGCGAAAACGTTGGCTTTGGAGGCATTGCAGGCGGTGGTCGGCTATCATTTAGATAGATTCGTTTAGCAGGCGAGTTGCGAAAAAATAAAAAAGCCGTTCTTCCCAAGAAAAAGAACGGCTTTTTTATTAGACTTTATAAATGAGTAGCTTTTTTAGAATTACAAATAATTGATAATCAATAGTTTGCGAATTATCCAGAGTCGCCATTCATAAAGTCTATTACCTAGAATTTCAATTACTTCCTTGCGACAACCCACATCTCGCAAGCCCCAAAGCCTCTACTTAAAGCTGGAAAACAACGCTTTCAAATCAGTCGCTTCCTCTGGCGTCATTCGTTCGCTCAAAATCATGCGAATCTCTCGTCGTCGAGCGGCGGAATCAAATAATTTTTGTTCCTCTTGTGTCAATGGAATCACTTCGGGGACTTTTATCGGCTTACGTTTCTCATCATCAATCCCAACCATTGTAAAATAAGCGTGATTGCTACGTCGAGGATTGCCGTTTTTTATATCGGTTGCGAAAACTTCCACATATATTTCTACAGAAGTACTAAACGCCCGTGTTACCCGTGCTTCCAAGGTAATCACATCCCCCAACTGAATCGCTTTGGTAAACGAAATATGGTCAACCGACGCCGTCACCACATGTGCCTCACAATGCCGACCTGCACAAATACCTGCTACGATATCCATCCATCGCATCAGGTTACCGCCCATTAAATTATCAAGCGGATTGGTATCGTTCGGCATTATCATTTCCGTCATCGTCGTCTTCGACTCTACTACTTTTTTTGCACGCATTATTTTTTTTTTAACGGACAGAAGTCAGACCACTTTGCTGTCAGAAGTCAGATTTTAAACCGTATTCCATTTGACAGCGAAGCAGTCTGACTTCTGTCCTCTAACTTCTTTTTTCTTTTATCGAATCATCACCCCTTTTTTGCCTAAAAACGGAATGGTCGTAAAATTTTCAGCACGAATACTTCCTTTGACAAATATGTACTTTTTATCGTACATAAAATCATCAAATTGGAAACTCACCCAGTATTCATTCGTCAATCCAAATAGTTTGGCTTGAATGGGTTCTATTTTATGGATTTGCAATGGACCAATTTCTTCAAAAAAATGCCGCAAAGTAGTCGTCTTCATCTGTTCCCCATCTACGTCTCCATAACCGTGCGAATTCACCAGCACATTCTTGATTGCACCTTCTTTGAAATTAATAATATAGGTCTCCCAAAGTTCTTCATTCACAATGCCGTTCTCTTCTAATGGGACAATGGCAATGGCCATATCTTCTACTTTAAGTTGAGGAATATCTTTTTTCATTGAAACGAAGTTTTTGAGAGGTTACAAAGACATAATTTCTAAGAACCTCGACGTTTTTTAAACAAACTCAAAATCAAATAATTTGGCGAAATGTTTTTTAAGCTTTCCCATAACTTCTTGGATGTCAATAGTCTCTCCTAATTCAACAGCCATTGAGGTTACATCTTTATCCGCTGCCTGGATGCCGCAAGGGATGATGTTTCTAAAATATTGCAAGTCCGTATTGACGTTAAAAGCGAATCCGTGCATCGTCACCCAACGACTCAAATGTACGCCAATGGCACAAATTTTTCGCTTAGGCAAAATCGCCGTTCCTGGTAACCAAACTCCAGTAAAACCTTTCTCTCGATAACCTTCTAAACCATACTCCGCCATCGTCCGAATCACGGCTTCTTCGAGGTAACGCACATATTTATGCACATCGGTAAAAAATTCATCTAAGTCAAAAATCGGATAGCCTACAATCTGTCCAGGCCCATGAAAAGTAATGTCCCCTCCCCTATTAATTTTATAAAACTCAATGCCTTTTTCCTTCATTTGCTCCTCCGAAAGCAACAAATGTTCTACAGAACCGCTTTTCCCTAACGTATAGACAGGCGGATGGTCGCAAAATAATAGGTAGTGTTTCTGTTGGAGAAATTCCGGCTGGTCAGGTGTCAATTCCCGATTGTGACGCTTGATAGCAACGGCCTCATTCAGTCGTTGCTGTTGATAATCCCATGCCTCTTGATATGGAATACTTTGAAGGTCCTGAAAAATGACTTTTGGTTTCATTTTAAAACGGTTCGTGGCACGCAATTTATCGCGTATGAATGAATAGCTTTTTGTAAATAGACTTGTTACCCAGATAGAAATAGCGCAAAAATATATTTTCAGATGACTGTTTCTATATGGGTAACAAGTCTAGTATAACTTACTAAAAACTAAACGAGTTGTTGGTTTTACCGTACTGCTCACCCTTTTTTTCAAAAGCAGCTCAAAGGTACTTTTATTTGTGCAAAAAAAAAATTATGTCTCTATTAAATACATAACGCCATTCCAACTTTAATAAGAGTTGGCAATCCCTTCAAATTAGGCTTTTTTTTGTAAAAACTGCTTGTCGATTTTATCTTTAAATACCATTTCTACATGATTCGTTTTATCGTCAGCCTCGCTATTTTAATTAATTTTGCAACCACTTACGTTGCCCAAACTGCACCTGACTTTACCTTTACGGACATCAATGGTACTATCCATAATTTACAACATGCACTTGACCAAGATTACATCGTTTTAGTATAATTTTTCTTCGCAGACTGTGGTCCGTGTATCACTGCCGCTACCGAATCACAAGACATTTGCGAAGATTATACCGATAAAAATATACTTATCTGAGCAATTAGTGATATTGATGACAATGAACGAATTTTACAATTTCACGAAGATATGGGACTCGATTTTGTCGGCGGTGGCATCAATAGTAGTGGTTACGATATTATAAATTTGTTTACTCAAACCAATGACTTTATCGCTTACCCAACGGTCTCTATTATTTGCCCTGATGGCGATTTAACTTGGGATATTTATCCGTACTCTTTAGACCGCACCTGAATGGCGGACGGCGATTGAAAAATGTGGTGTAAAAGACATTGCATCTTACGAACCATTTGGCAATATCACCACAGATGTGAGTCAATTTTCAACTCCAAAAACAGACATTCAAATAAGCCCTAATCCAGCAAGTGATTTTATTAATGTAAAATTGACAGCAGAAGATAATGCTGCGACCATAGAAATTACGATTCATACTGCAATGGGCCAGTTTTTGAAAAAAATCATTCAAAATCCAATTAAGAGTAGTCGCTCAGAAATAACGATTCCAGATTCCAACTGGCGATCTGGCGAATGGTGTTTATTATTTACAGGTTAAAAAAGATGGAGAATCCGCTAAAGTTTCCCGATTCATTATCAATCAATAACCTAATCCATTTGATAATAAATCGCCTTCAAATATGCCCCTTCCTTAAACCCAATCGGATGGTCAATATCGTGAAAATGTCGCTCCATTTCTTGAAATTTACGTCCAGACTGCCGTAAAACTTGTTCATTTAAAGCAAAAAATTCATCCGAAGTCACTCGACTCGAACAGGATGCCAATAACAGAATTCCGTTCCTCGCCACAATTTTTAAGGACATTTTCGCCAAACGCATATAGCTATCCATTGCCTTTTCCCGTTCACTTTCTCGCTTCGCAAACGATGGTGGGTCAACGATAATTAAATCAAACGTTTTGCCTTCTTGATACAATTGTTCCAAGCCTTTGAACGCGTCAATTGCCATCGTTTGGTGATTGGCTTTTAAGTCGTTGAGCGCGACATTTTTTTCGGACATTTTCAAAGCTTTCGCGCTGATGTCGAGGCTGGTCACCTCGGTTGCACCGCCTGCAAGTGCATGAACAGAGAAGCCTCCTGCATAGGCAAAAATATCGAGTACGGTCTTTCCTTTCGCCAACTCCCCTACTCTTTTTCGATTGTGTCGATGGTCAAGAAAATAGCCTGTTTTATGCCCATGAATGACGTTAGCCGTAAAGCGCAAACCGTATTCCCGAAAAATGACTTCTTCGTTTTCTAAATCACCGTGTAGCAACATTCCATCACTCAAGCCATATAAGGCTTCGGGCATTTTTTGCAAAGAACGGGCAAGACGCAAAACCAATGTTTTACAATTTGAAATATCTAATAAAACGGGCAGCATCATTTTTAAATAAGGGAACCAAATCGTCGAGTATAATTTAATGACTAAAACATTGTCATAGACGTCAGCAATGAAGCCTGGCAACCCATCATTCTCCCCATAAATAAACCGATAACTGTTCGTATCTGTTTTTAAAAGTTTAAATCGTTTGGCAAAAGCGGTTTCGATTTTTTCTTGAAACCAAGCCGTGTCAATATTCGCTGCTTTCTCCGTTTGTAAAATTTTAATCCGAATGGGCGAATGTGGGTCGAATAGACCAATGGCTAAAAATTTATTACGCCGTTGGTCAAAAATGATGGCTAAATCTCCAGCATTTCCTTCTTTATTTTGCTTGATAATGCCTGACTCAAAAATCCACGGGTGCCCGTGTCGCACAGCTTTTTGGGCGGCGGGTTTGAGTTTGATGGCGAGTTTTTGAGGGATGATTTGTGGTAGTTTTTTTAGCAGCATATTATAAAAATATATTCAGATACTTGGAGAAGCGTTTAAACTAAGTTGATTCATAAGTTTTTGTAGGGAAATTCCTTCCGTAGATATTTTGGTAAAATTTGAGCTTTTAACATAATTTCCTATTTTTGAAATTGTTGTTAGGAATTCAAAGGTAGCATTTTTTATAAAACGCGGCTTTATATGTGCGGAAAAGGTTGGTAAATTGGAAAGCTTCCCGCAGTTGGAAAAAGGTCAATGGCGGTGAGTTGGCTGCATCATTTTTTAGGGGAGAAATTCTTAAGCAAATATATTTTTTCAAATTGAATTTTTTATCTATTCTTGCAAAGAATATTTTCCCTAAAAAAACTTATGTCACGAATACTCTATTTTAAGTAACGCGTAGTAATTAAGTTAGTTGTGAAACAATAAACTACACAAAAAAAGCCTTATTGTCTTATACAATAAAGCTTTTAAATTTTATTTCAAAAAATTTTAAACCACACTAAAATCAATCCCCATCCTATCCAACATCGTACAAAATCCATTCACCGCATTGATTTTTCTTTTCGTAGAGATGAACGCCAAACTCGTACGGTTCATCTTGTCCAAGAACACAATTTTTAAAGTATGTTTCCCTTTGTGTTCCTCACACATTTTATCAAAAGTGTCCATAAAATAAGGTGTAATCGCTTCCAACGGCAACTTGATGGTAATGCAAGAAGTTTTCTCTTCACCGACAGTTTCCAATAACGAAACGGCTTTTAATCGAAACGAATATTCCTCGCCGCCCCAACGCTTTTCCATCTTCCCTTCCATGTGCAAAACCTGCCCAACTTCCAGAAAATTTTTGAAATTTTGATAATCATCACTGAATAGCGCAAACTCCAAAGACCCATTAAAATCCTGTACCGTAAAACGTCCCCAACCCGTTCCTTTTTTACTAATTCGGTGCTGTGCTTCCACGACAATTCCTGCGAGTTTGAGCATCTGCCCGTCACGGCGGTCTTCTACTTTTTCCAATGGACAATTGGTATGCGCGCCAAGTTCCACTTTATAATCATCCAATGGGTGTCCACTGATGTAGATTCCGGTTACTTCCTTCTCTAAAGTCAATTTCTCAATCAATGCCCACGGCTCACATTCCGGAATGGTCGGCTCAGGAATCATCGCATCTTCACTATCGCCAAACAACGAATTGGAGGCTTGTGCCAACTGCAATTGATACGCATTTCCATACTTCAAAGCATGCTCAATCAATGACCCATATTTTTCGGACGGATGGAAATATTGCCGTCGGTGCATTCCTTCAAAACTATCCAAACCACCGCCGTACGCCAGGCTTTCCATCGCTTTTTTATTAACAGAGGACAGATTCAAACGACGCATCATATCCCACAAACCTGTGAATCTTCCTTTCTTTCGCTCTTCCATTATCTCCTCCACCGGTCCTGCACCAACACCTTTCAATGCCGTCATTCCAAACCGAACTTGTCCAGCTTTGTTGACTGCAAAATTAGCTTGCGATTCATTCACATCAGGCCCGAGTACGTCCAAACCCATCCGTTTACATTCTCGTAAAAAGAAGGTAACTTTAGAAATATCGCTTTTGTTGTGCGTCAGTACCGACGACATGAATTCAGCTGGGTAATGCGCTTTTAAGTAAGCCGTTTGAAAGGCAACGAAGGCATAACAAGTCGAGTGAGATTTGTTAAAGGCGTAGGATGCGAAGGCTTCCCAGTCTTTCCAAACCTTTCTTACCACATCTTCTGGGTGTCCATTTGTGTTACAGCCTTCCAAGAAAACTGGCCACATTTTGTCAACCAATGCCTTCTTTTTCTTACCCATTGCTTTCCGCAAAGTATCCGCTTGACCTTTAGTAAAGTTGGCTAACTTCTGAGAAAGCAGCATCACTTGCTCTTGGTAAACCGTAATTCCGTAGGTTTCTTTCAAATATTCTTCCATCTCCGGCAAATCATAAACAACCTCCTCCCGTCCATGTCGTCGATTAACGAAATTCGGAATGTACTCCAACGGACCAGGGCGATACAAAGCATTCATGGCAATCAAATCCGAAAATTCCGTCGGTTTCAGTTCCTTCATGTACTTCTGCATCCCCGAACTCTCATACTGAAATACTCCAACCGTCTCTCCGCGCTGAAACAACTCGTAGGTTTTTTCGTCTTCCAAAGGAACCTCATCAGGGTCAATGTCCACCCCGTGATTTTCCTTAATCATCGCACAGGCATCCTTGATAATGGTTAGGGTTTTTAGACCCAAGAAATCCATTTTCAACAAACCTGCATCTTCCGCTACCGAGTTGTCAAACTGGCTAACCAACATGGTTGAATCCTTTGCCGTGGTAACAGGGACATATTTGGTGATATCATCGGGCGTAATAACGACTCCACAGGCGTGAATCCCCGTATTTCTAACCGAACCTTCCAACCGTTTCGCGGTCTGAATCATTTGACCGATTTGGTCATTTCCTTCAGCAAGGTCGCGAAATTTATAGGCTAATTCTTTATCTTCAGAAGTAAGCTTTTCTTTTAATTTTGGATGAATATCACCTGGCGCAAGTACTTTTGCCAAGGAAGCTCCCAAGTTCACAGGGAACGACTTTGTCACCGCATTCACTTGGTCAAGCGGCACATCCATCACCCGTCCTACGTCTTTGATGGAACTTTTCGCCGCCATCGTACCGTAAGTGATAATCTGCGCAACTTGATTTTGTCCGTATTTATCAATTACATAATCAATCACTTTCTCCCGTCCCACATCATCAAAATCAATATCAATATCGGGCATCGACACCCGTTCTGGATTCAAGAAACGCTCAAAAAGTAGGTCGTACTTAATCGGGTCAACATTCGTAATTCCAACGCAATATGCTACCGCCGAACCTGCCGCTGAACCCCGTCCTGGTCCAACTGCGACATTCATTTGTCGTGCTACCGTTGTAAAATCCTGAACAATCAAAAAGTACCCCGGATACCCTGACTTTCGAATAACGTCTAACTCAAAATCCAGCCGTTCTTCAATCTCTCGAGTGATTGTACCGTAGCGTTTTTTCGCACCCACGTAAGTCAAATGCCGCAAATAATCATCCTCCGTTTTAAATTCTGCAGGCTTTGGAAAGGCAGGTAATAATACATCTCGCGCCAACTGAATTGGCTCAACTTTGGACATGATTTCCATCGTATTGTCCAAACTCTGAGGTATATCGGCGAAAATTTGTCCCATTTGCGCCTGCGTTTTAAAGTAAAAATCCGTACTCGGAAATTTAAAACGCTTCGTGTCTTCCAACAAACTCCCTGTATTCACACATAACAAAATATCGTGCGGATACCAATCTTCCTCCTCCACATAATGCGAATCATTCGTACAAATTACCTTCACATTATACTTCTTCGCAAACCCCAGTAACACTTGATTGATATCCTCCTGACTAATACCCAATCCATCAATATCTTCCAATCCCCGATGTCGCTGCAATTCGATATAATAATCTTCCCCAAACAAATCAACCCACCACCTCAATTCCTTCTCTGCCGCCTCCAAGTCACCCCGCATAATCAACTGCGGTACAACGGCACCAATACAGCAACTCGTCGCAATAATTCCCTCATGGTATTGCAACAAAACCTCCTTATCTATCCGTGGAAATTTAGAATACTTCCCTTCTATAAAACCGAGCGAACACATCTTCGACAAATTCTCATATCCCTTCCGATTTTTTGCCAACATTAGTTGGTGATACCGCTTGTCTTTCTCGCCTTTTGCCTTTTTAAATGACTTTTTATGACGGTCTTCCACCATATAAAATTCACAACCAATAATGGGCAAAATGTCCCGCTTATTAGCTTCTGCAACAAATTTGAACGCGCCAAACATATTTCCGTGGTCGGTCAGAGCAACTGCACGTTGACCGTCGGCTTTAGCTTTATCCATCATCACACCGATGTCAGACGCTCCGTCGAGTAGGGAATATTGTGTGTGGCAATGCAGGTGGCAAAAATCTGGCATGTTTAATTATTGAAAAGTAATTCGTCTGGAATTCATCAACTAATATAGCACTTTTTAGAAGAAAACTATTTTTTAACACATAGCTACATAGCGGTTCCACATAAAACAGATAGCTTTTAGCTTGCTAAAAGCAGCTATGTGATGAAGCAGCTATTGTGAGCTATGTGTTAAAAATTACGTCAAGTTTAGCTTTTTCAAAGCGTACATTATTTTATAAATATCAATTTAAATTACTCAGTTATCGTTTCCAATTAAAATTCAATTGTGTCAATTGACAAAAAAGTTGTTGTCCTCCGTTTCCTCATTTATTGCTGCTGTGTGATAGGATTCTGGACACAAAATTACATTTTTTTTGGCTATTTGAAAAGAAGAAATTTAGAGATCTTTTCAAAATAAAAAAAGAAATTTGAAAGGGGTTGAGGGACAAGGAATTAGGAAGCATTTGTTTTGAAAAATTATTTTTTTATTAAAATTTAGAATCATGCATAAGTAACCACAGCGTGGCGACCCTCTTGGTAATAATCTTTATGCCTTACATCGAAGCCACAGCATGACAGCACTCTAGTTTTGCCAATAATTTAAGGGAGCCGCTGCGATGCAGCTTTGACAAGCTAAATAACATTTATTACCAATAGGGTCGCCACGCTGTGGCTTTTTATTATGGCTATTTTTCTATTTTCCAAAAAAATGCTCACCTACCACTCGACTCTCTGTCTGAAATTGGAGAAAATAAACGCCCGTTCCTAAATTAGAAACATCAATTACTTCATTTCCAAAGTTAATATTTTCCACCAAAATTATCTGTAAAGTCTACCCTCAAATATCCAACATTTTTTTGCTGTAAAACGGCGTCCATCAATTGTAAATAATCGCTACTTCCAATGGATGCATTTACCTTGATTTACCACTTTTTGGCTTATAAAAGAGACTGTAATAAATCGAATAAAACCGTGGATGGTATTTTCAAAAATGATTAAATACGAGCGTTTTTAGTAATTTTGTGGACAGCTTTAGAAACTATTTTAAATAAAAAAATCAGCACTTGAGTACAAAAACACCTGCTTTATTGAAAAATCGCGACCAATTCCTACCCATTGATTTATCCAAAATACCCCGTGTTGCCGTTATTGGAAAATTGGCAAAACAGATTGAAATTGAGGATAAAAGCCTATGGTCTATTTTAAAAAAAGCCGCTAATATCGAATTAGAATTTGCTTATGCAGAAGGGCATTTTGATACCAATGAAGTCAATGAAACGCTAATGAATAAAGCCCAACGAGCTGCTTCGGTTGCGGATGTGGCAGTCATTTTTGTTGGATATTTCAAAAAAGCAGATAGAGAAAAAACGGATAAATTACCGACGCCGCAAAATGTCTTAGTGGATGTTGTTTCGCAGGTTGAAAAAAATGTGGTGGTTGTGGTTTTAGCTAATTCTGAAGTAAAGATGCCTTGGAAAAAGCAGGTGAGAAGTATTTTACAATTGACAGAATTGGATAGCAAGATTGTGAATTTCCTTTTTGTTAATAACCTTTAATATTGCGCACTGCCTGCGGCAGCGCAGATGTCTTTTTTAAGGAACAAAAAAGTTTTTACAAATATTTTTTGTTCCCCAAAATCTCTTAGTAACGCAGAAACACTAAGCCTTTTCAAAAATCACAATATCTTGAAAATTCAAACAATCCACTTTCGGCAATTCACTCCAATGACCATGATTCATAGAAACGATTTTCAATCCATGCTTCGCCGCCACTTCTTTTAAATAAGAAATATCAAATGCGACATTCGCCGATTTTACAGCATCATCCATCAAGCGATAATGCGCGTAATCGTAGGGGAAACCGAATTTATCTTCGCCCGTCGTTCGTTGAACAATTTCGGGATTATAAAGAAAAAAGGTCGCTAAACATCGCCCACCTTTCACCGTTACACGCGAGATTTCTTTTAAATAATTATCCACTTGTTCGGGCAACATGTGCGTAAAAACAGAGGTCAGAAAAGAAAAATTAAACGTGTTATTATCGAAAGGAAAAGTAAAATAAGCGGCAGATTCGCCCTCATTGCTATACAAGTCGTTTTTTAAATGAACTTGTTGAAAATGAAAATTTGAGTACTTCGCCGATACATTTTTTTGACACCACTCCACCCCTTCTTCGACAATATCAAAACCATCGTATCGACCTTTTCCATTCAAATACTGCGTCAACGGAATTGCCATCCGACCGATACCGCTACCGATATCCAATACGCGATGATGCGGTTGTAAATCACCCAAACTTTTAAAGTGTTGGAGAAATTCTTGCCCTTGTTGACAGAAATCGCCACCGCCGGTAAAAACCATACCGCGTGGAGGCTGCAACTCGTCACGATTGCTCGTTAAAGTATCCCAAATATCTATTGGAAAATAGTAAACTCGGCGAGCAGTGCGCCGTAATTTAGGCGACAAGGCATAATAAACCTGGCGTAAATTCATTCCTTAATGGTTAAGGATTAATGGTTAGTGGCTAATGGTTTTCAACGCAAATATTAACCATTAATCCTTAACCATTAACCATTCATTTATGCTTTTACTTCAGGCATTGCACAATCGTCACCTGCTTTTTTACCACAAACCGTACAGTCACCAATTTCTTTTTTCAACATTGGATTATTGGTAGCACAAGTACCACGAAATTCATTACCGGTCAGAATCTGACGAATATTTATCAAAATAAAAGACAGTCCGAAGATGAAAAAGATGACGCTAAAGGTATATAAGAGTTCCATTTTTTTGAAATTTATTTTTGTTTGAAAAAATGCCGATTTTATCATTTTCTAATCAAATCAGCTATTCATAAAACACGCTTTGAAATCAATAGTTTACTTTTGCAGCATTAACTCAAAACGTCGCAAAAATAGACTTATTTTATTAAAAATTAGTGATTCATTCTTGTTGACTTACAATTCAGTCTAAAAAGTACGGAAATAAACAAGTAACGAATCAATCAATAACTAAAATCATGGCTACCGAACCGAAAAATTTGCAAAAAAAACTCGACGCATTCGCCCGTTTATTGACTATTATGGATGAATTGCGGGAACAATGCCCCTGGGATAAAAAGCAAACGCTACAATCTCTCCGAAATTTGACCATCGAAGAAACGTATGAATTAGCCGATGAAATCATCGAAAATAATCTCGATGGTATCAAAGAAGAACTTGGTGACATCATGCTACACATGGTTTTCTACGCTAAGATTGCGGAAGAGAAAGGGGCATTTGATATTGGCGATGCAATAAATGCCAATTGTGATAAACTGATTTCTAGACATCCACATATTTATAGTGATGTGGTGGTCAAAGATGAAGCAGAAGTAAAGCGAAATTGGGAAAAATTAAAATTGAAAGAAGGTAAAAAGTCAGTCTTGGGCGGTGTACCTAAGTCCTTGCCAGCGATGGTCAAAGCTTATAGAATGCAAGAAAAAACGGCGCAAGTTGGTTTTGAATGGGAAAATGCGGCGCAAGTTTGGGAAAAAGTAGAAGAAGAAATCGGGGAATATAAAGAAGCTGTAGAAATGAACCATTCGCAAAAAAGAAAAGAGGAAGAATTTGGAGATATCCTATTTTCACTGATAAATTATGCTCGTTTTCAAGGCATTGAACCCGAGACAGCTTTAGAAACAGTGAATAAAAAATTCAAAAAACGATTTGAATACATTGAAGCGCAAGCGCCGAAACGGTTGGAAGATATGACCTTGGAGGAGATGGATACGTTGTGGAATGAGGCGAAGGAAAAGTGATTCATGCTTACATTGCTATATGGTTTCATTGTTGGAATTCAATCAATTTTTATGACTTGAAAAATTAACAAAAATGCAACTACTATGGAAGAATAATATTTAACAATTGATAAAATCGACGATGCTTAGTAAAACTTATTTAATAAGTTGGACCATAATGCGCCGTAATTTTTTCTTCTAAAGAATTCAAAAAATCGTTGCATAGCCTTCGTTACGGAACTATTTTTTGTGTTTTTTAGAAGGGAAAAGGACAAGCATAATGGC
>JBLHWU010000125.1:0-19021 GCA_047629355.1 Saprospiraceae bacterium
TTTTTCCATGGGGATTTTAAGGGATAAGAACGGTTTGTACAAACCGTTCTTATCCCTTAAAAAGCACACCCGCATTGCCGCAGGCAATGCGCACTGTATATTTTGAAGCTCGAAAACCTTACAATTTTCTCGCTTCTCCTAATTTAAAACAAAATTACTTTTATCCCTCAATAACCT
Organism: Saprospiraceae bacterium; assembly: GCA_047629355.1. Taxonomy (GTDB): domain Bacteria; phylum Bacteroidota; class Bacteroidia; order Chitinophagales; family Saprospiraceae; genus CAYUNA01. Next base: position 178 of record JBLHWU010000125.1, read on the forward strand.
ACCCCGCGCACTTAATTTTAAGGAGGTGACCCCAAATAATTTTCGATATGATTTGAGCTTCCGAATACTTTATCATCGTTAGGATCTCCTTTTTGCATTTTCTTCTTCGGTAATCTGCATCGCATTTTCTGCTGCAAGGCTTCTTCCAGTTGTTGGAACAGCTATTAAGCGGCGTTTGTCAATCAGTTCACCTGTTACGGTGCAAATGCCAAAAGATTTATTGTGAATACGAGTAAGTGCATTTTGCAAATTCGAAATCTGTCTTAGCTGTCGATTTACCATTGTTCGGAACATCTCTAAATCCGTTTGGCTACCAGAATCTTCCATCCAATCACCTTCTTCTTCTATCTTTTCAACCAAATTGGCTATCTGTTGATTGGATGAATGCAGTTGATCATTGCTTTTTTCTAATTCTTTTTCAATGATTGCTTTAAATTTTTCTAAATCTATGTTAGAATAGCGAACTACTATTGGTTGTAAATTCATTTTTTCGATTAAAATGTTGATGGATATGCAAGTTTTGTTAGCGTTTATTCCCTAACTAAAATTTCAACCCAAATGAAAATAATTTTGAAATATAGATAGAGACTCAAAAAGGACAATTGGTCACCTATTCTTTTAAGAAAATTGAAAAAAAAAGGGAAACTTGCCCCTTCTCCAATTATTTCCATTCATAGTTAAAATGGTCTAATCATTTGATTCTTAAATAATTATCATTTTTCATTTAAAAAATACCCAAAAATATAACTACTTTGTTATGCTATTGCGCCACGCCTAACGGCGCGGCGTATAGGGTTTTGAGGGACAAGAACGGGCATTAAAGCCCGTTCTTGTCCCTCAAACTCCCCGACGCGAGGCGAAGCCGAGCGTAGAATTATAGGTAACAACGTATAGATATTTTATTGGGAAGTTTCAAGAAATCCTTTATTAAGTAACGATGAAAGAATAAGTTACTCAACTGGATAGAGGATAATTTGTCCTGTCCAGTTGGGGAAGTTATTATTTCACCGTTATTAAGTAACGGTAAAATAATATTACAGGCGAATGTTTGTGCCTCACGGTCACTTAGTAAAAACGATTTAATAAGTTGGACCATAATGCGCCGTAATTTTTTCTTCTAAAGAATTCAAAAAATCGTTGCATAGCCTTCGTTACGGAACTATTTTTTGTGTTTTTTAGAAGGGAAAAGGACAAGTATAATGGCCCAAGTTATTGAATCGTTTTTACTTAGGAACACGAAATAAATAATCTTACATTTTTGAGAGGATATTTAGTAAAGGTGAGTAGCAATTTACCCTATTATTTTAATCTGCTTTGTTATCAATTGATTCGCAGGAATGACCAAGCGTTCATTTTCATTGATTTGAATCGTCATCGAAATATTGGTCATTTCTACAATCTTTCCTCGTTGTCCATCAATCTCAATGGTCTGCCTAAACATAAAAGTACGGCGGCTGAAAAAACTACCCAAGATACTCGAGAAAACATCCCTCGATGCGAAGCCGTAAGAGAGATAGCCGCAGCAGCCATAATAGACCCAATGATTAAAAGTAAATTGGAAGTTAAAATACTGGTATCGACTCCTGCTTGCTGTAAAGCCGTTAAGGTCACCAACATTAATCATAATTAATCGTCCCACATCTAATTTTTTAATGTTAAAATTTAGATAGAGACTATAGTCCTACTACTCGATCACTTTATACATCGTCATTTTCGTCATTGATTATTTCATCATAATCTTCTTCCATTAATCTAAAGAAAGTAACCTCTGTTCTCGTAAATTTCGTCGTAAACAAATCTGCTACATCGCCAATTAAATTAAGCGTGTCCAATGTCTGAAAGACCTCTTTTTTGAGTTCTTCAGGAGCGTCTTCTTTGGGTAGCATTGCTTTGAATTTTTCTTCTAGATGCTTTTGTATGTCACTTTTTTCATCCTTCATCTTGTGCGGATTTTAAGAGTTCTGCCAATCGGTCGCGGCTGCGTTTGAGTCTCATTTTGACTGCGCTTTCACTAATTTTTAAAGAACTGGCAATGATTTTTACAGACATTTTATCCTGATAGCGCATTAATAAAATCAACTTATCATCTGCCTTTAACTCGACAAATAAGGTTTCTAGTTGTTCTAACTGAATTTCTTTTAGAATTTTGTTTTCCAGTTCAATTTCATCCGCCGCTATGGTTTCATAATCAGATGCATCCAATTGACCAAATCGCAATCGCTTTTTCCTTTTTAAATAGTCCATACAAAAGTTATAAGTAATGGATTTGACCCAAAAAGAGAAGTCGGACGTACCTTTGAACTTAGCCAGATTCATAAATGTTTTTATGATAATATCATGCGCCAAATCCTTCGATACATCTGCGTTCTTAGTGATACTGAGGCATTTGTAATAGACCTTATCGCTATATCTGTCATATAGAATTCCCAATAGTGCCTTTTCTCCTTTTAGCACCCTTTGGATAATCTCCCAATCTGGCAAGTCGCGATTATCGGCTATGTTTTGTTTATTTAAAATAATTTAAAGGTTAAAAGTCAACAAAATTAAGGATTGTAAAGGTAATAAATGGTCACTTAAGTAATGATGAAATAGAAGAATCATTTAAAACTCATGTTAAGGGCTTTTGAAACAATTGGAAGAAGAAAAGTGACCATTTTTTTATATTCAGTCTCTTATTTATCAAAAAAAGGATAGCCTATACCATCTAATATAGACATTTGAGCAGCGAGAAAATCTTAAGATTTTCGAGCTTCATCAACACAACTGCCTGCGGCAGCGCGGGTTGGGTTTTGAGGGATAAAAACGGTTTTTACAAACCATTTTCACCCCTCAAATTCCCTTTGATTTTAATGTCAAGATATCTAACGGTGATGTAGTTAAGTAACACGTAGTAAGAGTAAAAAAATAAACTTATTAACCTATGATTTTTGTAATTGCTATTAATCCAAACTTGCCCAATTTTGTCCTATTAGGATTAATAATTATTGGTCTAAGTATCCTACTTCGGTATTTTAAGCAACCTTATGCTATCGCTTACATTCTTGCGGGTATTGCTTTAGGGGAACATGGCTTAGCCGTGATTACGGATGAGGCAATGATTACGGAAATGGGAGAAATTGGATTGATTCTATTACTATTTTTCATTGGTATGGAAATTAATTTACCTGATTTATTGAAAAAATGGAAATTGGCAGGAGTTGGCACGGTACTACAGATTTTAGTTAGTGTACTATTAGCAATTTTAATAGGTTCATTTTTTGACTGGCCCATGAATCGGAGTATTGTAATGGGTTTTGTGATAAGTTTGAGTAGTTCTGCGGTCGTCATTAAGTTATTGCAAGATGGTAATGAAATCCAAAGTCCCACCGGACAAGATGTGATTAGTATTTTATTAATGCAGGACATTTTGATTGTACCAATGTTGATTATGACCAGCTATTTAGGTGGGCAGGAATTGGCAACCCATGAAATCATTTTGCAACTTGTTGGCGGGGTCACAATCATTGGATTAATTTTTTGGATTGCCAAAAAGGAAACCATCACATTGCCCTATAACCAACATATCGAAGCAGACCATGAGTTACAGGTTTTTGTAGCTTTTATTTTTTGTTTTGGCTTTGCCTTCTTGACTGCTTTGTTTGGACTTTCTGCGGCCTTGGGTGCTTTTGTTGGAGGAATGGTGGTTCACGCTGCTCGTTCAACAGAGTGGTTCCACGATAGTCTGCATTCTTTTCGAGTGATTTTTGTAGCCCTATTCTTCGTCTCGGTGGGTATGTTGATTGACTTGCAATTTATTTATGAAAATGGAACAATGATTGGACTAATCATTATCGCTGTTTACTTGAGCAACCACTTTATCAATGCGGGCATTCTTCGTTACTTTGGAAGAAGTTGGAAAAATAGTTTGTACGGAGGTGCGTTATTGGCACAAGTCGGGGAATTGAGCTTTGTTTTAATGGCGAGTGCTTATCAAGCAGGTATTGTGTCGGATTTTTCTTACCAATTGACAATCGTGGTTATTGCGCTGACTTTGTTAATTAGTCCATTTTGGATAGCAGCTACAAAAAAATTATTAAGTAACGGTGAAATATTAAGTGACCATTTCTAAATTTGCAGTCTTTCTTTTTTTTTTACTAAAAAATTACCAAAAATGACAGCAAAAAAAGCTTCAAATGGCTGTACTACAATGCAACCAAATGAGTTCGAGGCACACCAACATTGGTATCCAAAAGCCTTGAATGCAACCATTCATCCGATGATTAGCTTTTTCCTTAACCTGGAAAAAGAACGCATCATTACCCGTTATTGCCATCTTCATCCTACTGTTGATACCATTAAATTAAGGGAAATTCTCAATTACAAAGCAAAGTATTTTCAATGGGCAGGAGCAGATTTACTCAATGTAACTTCTTCTGGTGGCAAACGACAAATGGTCGTCATTGAAAACAACTCCTGCCCTTCAGGACAGAAGTCTATGCCTTTGGTCGATGACAACCAAGAGCAAGGCAGTTATCGGCTTTTGGTGGAGCGTACTTTCAAGCCTTTGCTTAAAAACTTAAAAGTTAAAGGTGCATTGGCCGTTATTTATGACAAAAACCCAATGGAGGCTTCAGGCTATGCCAAAGTCATTGCGGATGTGATGAACGAACCGGTTCATTATGTTGCTTTTTATTCAGAGGAGGAAAATCCTGCGGTTTGGTTTGAAGATGGCATCATGCACATTCGTAAAAAAGATGGAACAACTACACCTATTCGAGCCGTTTTTAGATATTTAACACAGAAACCTTGGAACCGACTTCCTTTGCATTCCAAAACACGCATTCTCAATCCTGTTATTGCTTGCTTAGCGGGAGGACGTAATAAAATGGTCGCAGCAAAAGCATACGATATTTTTAATGCAGAACTACAGCCTTTTGGATTGAAAATCAATATGCCTGAAACCATTTGGGATGTTCGGAAAAATGAGGTACCACTATGGGTCCAAAAAATGGGCGGGCAAGCAGTTGTTAAAGTACCCTATAGCAATGCAGGACAGGGCGTTTACACCATTGTTACGCCCGACGAATTGGATAAATTTATGGAATTAGAGTTTAATTACGATTTGTTTATTGTTCAAAGTTTGATTGGTAATTCCAATTGGAGCAGTAGAACAGCAACAGGCAAATTGTATCATGTAGGCACAATTCCTAATCAGAAAAACGAAACCCACGTCGCGGATATTCGCGTAATGGTCAGCTCCACAGAAAAAGGCATTCGACCACTTTGTACTTATGCAAGAAGAGCTAAAAAACCCTTGCTCAATAATATTGAGGACAGTACGAACAGTTGGGAAATGTTGGGAACTAACCTGTCTTTTAAAAATCCAGATGGCAGTTGGGGCAGCGATACGAGCCGATTGATGATGATGGATAGACGAGATTTTAACAAATTGGGTATCGGCTTGGATGATATGATTGAAGCCTTTATCCAAACGGTATTGTCTATGGTTGCTATTGATAAAATGGCACACACTTTAACGAATAAAAAAGGTAAATTTCGCATGCGGTTGTTCAAGAGTTTGAATGATGACCCTTCTTTACTTGATGAAATCAAAATCAACTAATGAAACAATTTAAAATGCTGGTTTTAACCGACCACACAAATCACAGTAAAGAAAATTCGCTTTATGCATTAGTTCAAGCAATGGAACAACATCCACAATGCGCTCGAATTGATGTGGCTTCAAGAGGATTGTCCATAAATAATACTTTCTTTAAAGAACATTCCTCCAAAATTATTTATGCGACTAAAGCTAAAGAATCATTCGCTTTTAATCCATTGGGCTTGTCATTTACAAAAACACTTGTTGAGGTTTCGCCTAAAAACTATGATGTCATTTGGTTGAGAATGCCACCACCTTTATCGCAAGGTTTTTTAGATTTTTTAGAAACAGAATTTCCAGACCAAATCATTATTAATGACCCTAAAGGAATCACGGAAACGGGCAGCAAAAGCTTTTTGGTTAATTTTCAAGAATGGTGCGCACCCATGAAAATTTGTCGAAGTGTTGACGACATTATTGAGTTTAAAAATCAATTTCCAATCGTGCTAAAGCCTTTTCGAGAATATGGTGGCAAAGGCATTATTAGAGTTGATGGAGACACCATTTGGGAAGGCAACGCTAAGTATTCATTTGTAGAATTTGTTGCTACAATAAAAAACCAACCAATTGAATTTTTAGCGGTTCAATTTTTAAAAAATGTTTCTAAAGGAGACAAACGAATTGTGGTTGTCAATGGAGAAATTTTAGGTGCATCATTGAGACTTCCAGCAAAAGATTCTTGGCTATGTAATGTAGCAATGGGTGGACAGTCTATACACTCTAAAGCGGATGAAATAGAAATAGAAATGGTCAAAAGTATCCAGCCTATCTTATCAAAAATGGGAATTGTTATGTATGGCGTTGATACTTTGATGGGCAATGATGGCCAACGTGTCTTGTCAGAAATTAATACGACAAGCATCGGTGGATTACCACAAATAGCTACGCAAACGGGTAGGCCTGTAATGAAAAAGGCTATTCAACTAATCGGAGATTATATTCTCCAAAAAATGCAAACTAATGTTAGAATTACTAAATAAAGAAACATCAATTATCAATGAATTAAAAATTAATGATATCCCAAAAGGAGCCATTACACGCTATTGGTTAAACATTGCCACGGATGGCTTAGGCGTTCCGATTCGAGTACCAGTTATGGTTGCTCGCGGAAAAAAAGACGGGAAAGTCTTGGGCGTGACAGCTGCTGTTCATGGAAATGAATTAAATGGAATTCCTGTTATTCAACGGTTGTTTAAAGAAATAGATGTTGAAGAATTAAGTGGAACAATCGTCGGTATTCCTGTAACAAATGTACCCTCTTTCCTTCGCAAAAAACGCCGATACCTAGATGGAACAGACTTGAATCATATCATGCCAGGCAAAGCTGATGGAACAGTCAGTCAGGTATACGCGTGGCGTGTTGTCAACCGAATTATAAAGGAATTTGATTTTTTGATTGATTTGCACACCGCTAGTAATGGACGAGTAAATTCTTATTACATTCGAGCAGATATGGGAGATAAAATGGTGCAAAAAATGGCGCTACTCCAAAATGCTCAAATTATCGTACATAATCCACCAAGTGATGGCACATTAAGAGGAACAGCCGCCGAAATGGGTATTTCTGCGATTACGCTGGAGGTTGGCAATCCGAATACTTTTCAGAAAGGACTCATCCGAGATGGATTAACGGGGATTCATAATGTACTTGGCTACCTTGGTATGTTGGACTGCGAAGTTGAAGACCACAGCGAAGAAACCGTTTTATGTGAAAAATCCTATTGGCTTTATTCTGATACTGGAGGGATTTTGGCGGTTCATCCAAAGGTGACAGATTTGGTTGAAAAAGGAGAAGTTATTGCGACTATGCGAAACATTTTTGGCGATATTGTTAAAAAATATCTTGCACCAGAATATGGTATTGTTATCGGTAAAAGTGTTAATCCGGTTAACCACACAGGAGGGCGAATTTTGCATTTAGGCATTATTAAGGACTAACTTGAATGACTACTAAGTAATGACAAAAAAATATCCGTCTAAAACAAAGGAACGCGAAATAAATAAATGTAATTTTTTGAGCGTGAGATTTTGGTCTTAGTTCTTGCTTTGAAAGTGCGATTTATGTTGATATAATGAGCAATTTTAAAGTGAAAAAATAAGACCAAAATATCCTGTCAAGAAGCGATAGTTATTTATTTCGCATTCCAAAGGGAGTTTGAGGGGTGAAAACCGTTTTATAAAAACTATTTTTGCCCCTCAACAACTCCATTAAGACAAACACAACGTCGCTTTATCAAAATCATCATCAATGAATTTTAATTTAATACCAATTGGCTCTTTTATAGCCATTATAGCGGCTACTATTTTGGTGGCTTATTTGGTCAATCGTTTTTTTAATCGGCTGATTCGGCGGTCAATGGAAGAGCAGAATACCGATCCAACCAATTATAAATTTTTGCGGCACGTCGTCGTCGCACTTGTTCATATTGTCGGCTTTGGTATTGCTATTTATTCTGTTCCACAGCTCAAAACATTAGCGAGTTCTTTATTGGCAGGTGCGGGTATTTTTGCGTTGGCGATTAGTTTTGCGTCTCAACAAGCGTTGAGCAATGTGATTAGCGGGATTTTTATTATCATCTTCAAGCCATTTCGCGTAAATGACCGACTGAATATCAAAGAATTTGTAGGCATTGTGGAAGACATTACGCTGCGGCATACCGTAATTCGAGATTTTGAAAATAAGCGGATTATCATTCCCAACTCCGTGATTAGTAATGATGTCATTGTCAACTCTAATTTTGCAGATGACCAAATTTGTAAATGGATAGATGTACGCATTGGTTTTGATAGTTCTATTGCCGATGCCAAACAAATTCTTCTAGAAGAGATAAAAAATCATCCCTTTTATCTGGACCCTCGTACACCAGAACAAAAAGCAACAGGGGTACCAGAAGTCGTTGTGAGGGTATTGAGTTGGGGGGAATATGCCATCAATATACGAGTCTGGGCATGGACAAAAGATGCACCAAGTGGATTCGTCTTAAGTTGTGATGTACTAGAAAGTGTTAAGAATCGGTTTGAAAAAGAAGGGATTGAAATCCCCTTTCCGCATCGGACAGTGGTTCATAAATCAATGCCTAAGTTTTAGAAGATATTGCCTATCCTCACCAACGTCCAAAGCTTAGCTCTAAATATCTTAACCCAATCCCCGCATTTTCTCCGCTGCCATTTCAGCCGTAATATCCCTTTGCGGATTCCCAAACATTTCATATCCAACCATGAATTTCTTAACTGTGGCAGAACGAAGCAACGGTGGATAAAAAGCCATATGCATATGCCAATCAGAATGGTCTTTGCTATCCGTTGGCGCTTGATGAATACCTGAAGAATATGGAAAAGAAGTATCAAAAATGCGGTCAAACTGCTCTGTCAACTCTTTTAAAATTTGGGCAAATGCTGTTTTTTCAGCTGCCGAGAATTGCCCAATATGCTGTATATGCCGACGTGGAATAATCATTGCCTCATAGGGCCAAACTGCCCAAAAAGGAACCAAAGCTACAAAATGGTCATTTTCGCAAATCAAGCGTTCTTTGGCTTCTATTTCTTGTTGTAAATAGTCGGTAAGTAAACTTCTCTGGTGTTTTTTCCAATACTTTTTTTGCTGTTTTGATTTCTTAACGACTTCCTGTGGAATTGAGCTTTGTGCCCAAATCTGTCCGTGAGGATGAGGGTTGCTGCAACCCATCGTTGCCCCTTTGTTTTCAAAAATTTGTACATGATTGATGAAAGGCTTACTACCTAGAGTTGTATATTCATCTTGCCAAGTTTCGACTATCTTTTCGATAGCTGGAACGGTCATGTCTGGTAGTGTAAGGGAGTGGTCGGGTGAAAAGCAAATAACGCGACACATTCCTTTTTCACCTTTTGCCTTGAGCAATCCTTCTTGATAATTGGCGCGACTCGTCTTGGGTAATAATGCTCCAAAATCATTGTCAAAGGCATAAGTATCTTTGTAAACCGGTGTTTGCGAACCATTTGCACGCACATTACCAGCGCACAAATAGCAATTAGGATCATGTTGAGGACGGTCATTGGGCACAATTTTTTCTACTTTGCCCTGCCATGGACGTTTGGTTCGATGTGGAGAAACCAAAACCCATTCATCAGTCAAAATATTATAGCGTCGGTGTGGGGCGTCTGAAAAATTGATTGGCATAAGTGCTTATTTTATCTTATTTCGTTTCTAATAATCGAGTTCCATCTTTAATAGAAACCCTATAAGGCGTGGTATCCATACCAAATCGGTCTCGATAACTACTGGAAATTTTATTAGTAAATTCTTCCGTTCGGCTTTTTTCAATAATGTTAATCGTACATCCTCCAAAGCCTCCTCCCATCATTCGGCTACCTAAGATATAGGCATGGTCAATCGTTTCTTGTACTAAAAAATCTAATTCAGAGCAGCTAACTTCATAGTAGTTTTGTAAGCTGTAATGAGAGTCATAAATCAAATTGCCCAATGCTTTAAAATCGTTGTCTTTCAAAGCAGTCGTTGCTTTCAAAACTCGACTATTTTCTAAAACTACATGTTTACAGCGATGGTAAATTTTTTCAGAAAAAAGTTCCCGATGCACGGGTAGCATGTTATAAACTACATCTCTCAGGGTCTTAATTTCAGAAGTAGGATACAATTTTTGTAAAATAGCTACCCCTTCCTCACACTCTGCTTTTCGCGTATTGTATTCTGAAGACGCCAAAGCATGAGAGACGTTAGAATTCAGTAAAAGGATTTCGTATTGCCCCAAATCCAATGGAAAATGCTTGAATTCTAAAGTCCTGCAATCCAATAGCATTGCTTGGTTCTTTTTGCCCATCATGCTGGCAAATTGGTCCATAATTCCACATTGAATTCCCGCAAAATTATGCTCTGCCATTTGGCAAGCCTTAATCAATTGCCAACGGTCAAATTTCAAATCAAACAACTCATTTAAGCCAAAAGCCAAGCTACATTCCAAGGCAGCAGAAGAACTCATGCCACTACCAATTGGCACATCTCCAGCAAATTCACCGTCAAAACCAGAAAATTTTGCACCTAATTTTTGTAATTCACTAACTACACCCATCACATAATTTTGCCAACCACTACTTAATGGTGAAAAATTAGTCAAGTCAAAAGAGAAATGTTCGTCTACATTCATTGCCTTGATATTTGCTTGATTCGGTGTTCCATTTTTGGATAATTGGAAAACCGCATTCTTATCTATCGCGGCTGGAAGTACCAGACCTTCGTTGTAATCGGTATGTTCTCCTATCAAATTAATTCGACCTGGAGATTGCGAAATGACGGTGTGCTTGCTCATTGTCTTTTGCATAAAAAAAAGTAGTAGCAATTTCATTACGAAACTGCTACTAGACTATAATAATTGTATGAAATTTCCAAAGTAGTATTATAAACGTAAAATATACGCTTATTTTGCAAGTGTAAAATAAACGCTTATTTTTGACATTTCAAAACATTTCAAAACATTTCAAAAATTATATGTCTACTATTTTAAAAACATCAACTTCGGCTTATCAAGATATCGATTCATTTCTTGTCGCATCGGACTGCATCATTTTTGGTTTTGATGAAAAACAATTAAAACTGCTATTGTTTAAACGAAAAATTGAACCGTTTAAAAATGAATGGTCCTTGATTGGCAGTTTTGTGAAAGGGGAGGAGAGTGTTCAAAATGCCGCGAATCGAGTATTGGAAGAATCGACTGGACTAACGAATGTTTTTTTAGAAGAATTGGGCTGCTACGGACAACCTAACCGTGACCCTGGGGCGAGAGTGATTTCGATGGCGTACTTCGCTTTGGTTCGTTTGGAGGAACAAAAGGAGCAATTGACAGAATCTTATGAGGCGCATTGGTTTGGGGTGGAAAATATTCCTGAATTGATTTTAGACCATAATAAAATGGTGAAAGATGCTTTGGAAAAATTACGCAGAAAGGCACGTTATCAGCCAATTGGTTTTGAATTATTGCCAGAGAAATTTACGATTCCTAAGTTGAAATTTTTGTATGATTCGATTTATCAAACTGAATTTGACCGCCGCAATTTTAGAAAGAAAATTCTCTCTATGAATATTCTGAAAAAATTGGAGGAAAAAGATAAAACGACTTCGCGGAAGGGTGCTTTTTTGTATCAATTTGATTTGAAAAAGTATAAGGAATTTGTTGGAAAGGGATTTAATTTTGTATTGTGATTTTTAAATAGGGGACCTTAGTAAAAAACGATTTAATAAGTTGGACCATAATGCGCCGTAATTTTTTCTTCTAAAGAATTCAAAAAATCGTTGCATAGCCTTCGTTACGGAACTATTTTTTGTGTTTTTTAGAAGGGAAAAGGACAAGCATAATGGCCCAAGTTATTGAATCGTTTTTTACTTAGTAACGGTAAAATAATAAGTCCGCCAACTAACAACATTTATTTTGGTCTTTTTCTCCACTTCGGTCGAAATGACAAAAGATGTTTACTTTTTAAATAGGAGTTATCTCTACATAATGACTGTTTCAAAAGTGGAAAATAAGGGCAAAAGAAATACTTGATAGATGGCGGAGTTATTTTTTTACCGTTACTTAATTATTTTGATTTTTCAGGAGGGAGAAAATTTGCAACTTTCTCCCTCCCAAAAAATATATTGGGTCTTGAGGGACAAAAACCATTTTTGTCTCTCAAACGCCCCTTAAGTAGGTGCCCCTAAATAATCGACACTTTTCGACAGGACTATTTTCCGTTTAAAAAACTTAAAAACGCCTCCAATAGAAGAACTATTAAAGGATTTTTTAAATTTCTTAAACAAAAAATATCTTCTGTCAAAAGTGTCGATTATTTAAGTTCACCTACTTAGGAACGTGAAATAACAACTAATAAATTGGCTCTACGGTGAAAAGTGTGGGTCAATATGAGAAGGGAGAAAATCTTACGATTTTCTCCCTCAAGAACCCCTTTGTTAAAACTTACCCACAGTTTTCACCGTAGTGCCCTAAAATTAAACCTATTCTCAAACATCACAAATCAAAATCGCTTCCTTCAAAGCCTCAATTGGGTCTTCATAGGTCGGAACAAATTCCTGTGCGACATATCCTTTAAAACCCGTCTTGACAATCGCTTTCATAATCGGTGGGTAATTCAGTTCTTGCGAATCATTAATTTCATTTCTACCCGGTACGCCAGCAGTATGATAATGGGCAAAGTAAGGATGAAAGTCTTGAATTGTCTGAATGATATTCCCTTCCTGTACTTGCATGTGGTAAATATCATACAGCAATTTGAACTGTTCGGAACCGAGTTTATCGCAAAGTTGAACGCCCCAAGCGGTACTGTCACACATATAATCTGGATGGTTTACTTTAGAATTAAATAACTCCATTATGATAACCACCTTGTGTTTTTCAGCTAAAGACATAATTTGCTTTAAACCTTCTACGCAGTTTTTTAAACCAACTTCATCTTCCATCCCTCGCCGATTCCCACTAAAACAAATTAGACTTTGGTAACCAGCAGCGGCTACTTTTGGAATCATTTCTGAATATTGCTGAATTAATTGTGCATGAAATTTGGGCTCATTCCATCCATCCACCAAGTTTATTTCTGCACCATTGCACATTGAGCAGTCAATGCCATACTTTTTGAGTAATGCCCAATCTTTTGGACCGACCAAATCTAACGCAGGAATGCCCATATTTTTTAAAATGGGTAAGAATTCTTCTAAAGGATATTTATTGAAACACCAGCGACTAACGGAATGTCGAATATTACCTTTCCATGCTTCAATTTTTACTGTTTCCTTAGCAGATAAATTTGTGGTTAGAAGTATCGAACTTGCAGATAAAGCAACGGTACTTTGAATGAAATTTCTTCTTTTCATGTTTTTTCGTTTTTTTTGATAAACGTCTTTTCTCTTCAAATAATTCTGAAGATTATTTTCCTCAAAGTTACTTAAAATGAGGATAAGTACCTAGACACAATTAAAAAATCATCAATAGACTTGTTACCCATAAAGATATTCAGCAAATTTTGGCTATCCGCAATTTCTGTTTTTTACTTTCCAAACTGCTTACTTAATGCTACAAATAATTCTTTAGAGCCATTCTCAACTGGAATTAAATAAAAAGAATAGTTGTGCTCAATAGCTCCATTTATAAGATATTTTTTTTGAGGTTTTGAATACCAACTATCATCACCAGCAACACCACGTTGTACAAGGTCAAGATTTAATTGCACTAAATCTTGTTCTTTAATATCTGTAGTGTGCTTTGTTTTATTTACCTCAGGAATTCCATCAATTTGATATTTTTCGTCAACCGCTGTAGCACCGCCATAATCAAGTCCAGCAGTTGTGTCAAAATCTTCGTTAGGCATATGTAAAGCAGCTATACCTAACCCATTACTAGCATCTTCTGCAACAACCATTAATCCGTTTCTATTCTTATTCATTAAAGACACCCACCTTACTTCCGTTTTATAACCATTTTCTGAAGGCCGAATATAAGGTACATACTGGTCTGAAACTGTAGATGTGTATAAGCCAACAAAAGCAGCATGCTTTCTATCTTGATAGTTTTCCCAAGGGCCTCTACCAAAGTAAGTCATTTCACTATATTGCTTTGGCAATTGCATACGCATACCAATTCGTGGTAAATCTCCTTTATAATCGGTCGTTCCTAATGTATTCTCAATGCGGACAACTCCATTTCCAGTAATCGTGTAAACACTTGTAAATTGAGTCTCTACACCAGGTAATTTATACGTTATTTTTAATTCGACTTCGTTCCCAGATACTTGGTTGGATACAACTGCTGTAACTTCAGAAAACAACGATGCTTTCTTCCACTCAATGTTTCTGACCTGCATTTTATTTCCAAAATCATTGTCTGTAACTGCCCGCCAAAAATTTGGTTTAGGTCCTTTTCCGTCTTTCAACAATTCGTTGTTTTTGAACTTGTAAGAAGTCAAACGGCCTTCTTTTTCATTAAATACCACCGCTAAATCTGCATTTGAAACGATGGTATTTAAACCCTCTTTCTTTACCGATAAATCTATTCCCTTCTCTACGCTTACTGATTCTTTTTTGTATTTAGCATCTAATCTTATTTGCTCATGCGCCACTTCAAATCCTGCGGGTAATAGCCCCCAAGCGTTTTTAGTAGTCGCAGAAATTTCAACAAAATATTCTGTATTTACTTCGTAGGTGATATCTCCTAGAGGAATTCTAATTAATTTCCCTATATGCGTTTCTACAGAAAGCGACTCCATGGAAATGGTTTTTAACACCTTTCCATCTGCCTTTATGGTAGCCATGATATCAAAAATATTGAGGTCTGTAAAATCGTATAAGTTCTCTACCAAAATTCGAACTTCATCATTGCTATTTATTCCTTTTTCTTTAAAGTTAATAAATTCATGTGCCTTTTTAACTTCATACAATGCAGGTTGCGGCGTACGGTCTGGAAAAACAATTCCATTATTCAAAAATGTACCATCTGATGGCATATCTTTTCCATAATCTCCACCATAGGCATAATATCGTTCACCGTTTTCATTTGTTTTCCAGATAGACTGATCTACCCAATCCCAAATAAAACCACCTTGTAAGTTGTCATATTGCTCAATAATATCCCAGTAATCTTGGAAGTTACCGGTACTATTACCCATTGCATGTGCATATTCACTGGGAATAAAAGGTCGGTCTGTTTTAGATTTCCCAATTTCTTCGAATCTTGCAGGTGAAGGATATTGCGGTACAATAATATCTGTATTCCAATCCATGTCATACAAACTACCATCTGAATCTTTATAAGGTCTTTCGTACTGAACAGGTCTTTTTGATTTATCGTTAGCCTTTATTGCATTGTATCCTGCATAAAAATTAACGCCATTTCCTGCCTCATTACCCATTGACCAAATAATAACAGATGGATGATTTTTATCTCGCTCTACCAAACGCACCATTCTGTCTACATGTGCCTTTTCCCAACTCTCTTTTTTTGCCAATGAATGCTCCCCATAATACATACCATGAGACTCGATATTCGCCTCATCTACTACATATATCCCGTGAATATCACACAATTCATAAAATCGTCGCCCTCTTGGATAGTGACTCAATCTAACCGCATTGATATTGTTTTCTTTCCACAGACGAATGTCTTTCATCATCATTTCTTCAGACATGACATGACCCGTTTCTGGATCTGCTTCTTGGGCGTTTACCCCTTTTAACGTAATTCTTTGACCATTAACTAAAAGAAGCCCATTTTTAATCTCTACCGATCTAAATCCGATTTTAGAAGCGGTAGATTCTATAGGATTTCCTTTTTTGTCTTTCAACTCAATGACTAAGGTATACAAATTCGGATGCTCCGCACTCCATTGTTTCGCATTTTCGATGGTTGCTTGAAAATTCACCTGACTTTCCTTATTTTCAAGAACCGCCAATTCTGAAAATTTTGAGGCAATTAATTGATCATTAGCATCATATAATTTAAAGGCTACTTGCGATTTTTTATTTTTTGAAAGGTGATTTTCAATAACAACCTCTAAATCTAATATTCCATTTTTATAGGCGCCGTCCAAATTTGAAACCACCTCGAAATCTTTTATTCTTAATTTAGGTTGCGCATAGACATATACACTTCGTTCAATTCCGCTAATTCTCCAAAAATCTTGACATTCTAAGTAAGAACCATCCGTCCATCTAAAAATTTGAATCGCAATGGTGTTATTACCCGGTTTAGCAAATTGCGTTATATTAAATTCAGTTGGTAATTTACTCCCTTGGGAATACCCAATATACTCGCCGTTTAACCAAACAAAACCACCTGATTTCATTGTACCTATATGCAAAAACATTTCCTTTCCATCCCAATCAGCTGCAATGTTAAAACCTCTGCGATAAGAGCCTACAGGATTGTAATCATTAGGAACATCTCCTGGATTCTTAGGATATATTCTACCAACAAATTCCATGTCAGCTGCGACCGGGGCTTTATAATCTGCAAATTCATATTGATGATTCACATAAATGGGAACTCCGAAGCCTTCTACTTCCCAATTTGAGGGAACTTTAATATTGTCCCAAGTATCCACATTTTCTGCCGGATTCATGAATGTGGTAGACCTATCTTTTGGGGAGCGCACCCATTTAAACTTCCATTGACCATCCAAACTTTGATGAAAATTTGTGCTTTTGGCATCAAAACTCAAAGCATCCTCGTTCGGTGTATAAGCCGTAAATGAGGCATGTGCATCCAATTTATTTTCACTAATTACCGCTTCGTTTTCAATATAATGCGAGATATCTTTTTCTTGGCTATACACCAAACTTGTTAAAGATATGGATAAGCAAATTATTAATAGTTGACTTCTCATTTTAAATTTAAACTTCATTTTTTAAATATTTGGATTGAAAATTCTAATATAAACCTACTTCTGCTAAGTGTGTAAAAAACACATTTTCCCCCGAATTATCATCATAACCACTTGTAATTGTAACTTTAAAATACTGAATAGTTATTGGAGTGGTCAATTCTATGGATTGTCTTGCACTACCATCTTCCAAGGTAAAATCACCAAGGTTTTCAAAAGTTGAACCATCTGTACTTGTTTCAATTGTAATGTTGTTTGGTCTGCCGTTATATTTATTTGTTCTATTATAAAAGGTAAACCCCTTAATTATTTGATCTACATTTAAGTTGATAGTAAAAGAATGTGGATAGCTTGGTTGTGAAGATTGCCACTGTGAGTGCCAAAATGTTTCACTATTGCTATCAATTGCATGTTCTGCATGCCCATTCCCCGCACCTTCTCCAGAAGTTTCTTCAGAAGAAGCCCCTGTTATCGTCCAGTTAGTTTTATCTACTTCTTCAATAGAAAAAATATCAATATCTATATCGGGTTTGTTGTTTACAAATTCATACTGAAAACTCTCATAAGAAAAATTACCATTAGTATGACAAAAACGAATGCTCAACTCAAAAGGATATTGCTTATATTCTTGATTGATTCCAGACAGTGGCATCACAACTGAGATACTGTCATTATTAATGATATTAGCTGTTGCCCAACTTACGGCATTATAATTACTATCATCAATACTTGTTTTAGGGTCGTTATAAATATTAACTCCATTTATCCCTATTGAAACATCAAACTTGCTCTTTACATATAAATTAGTATCATCTGCATATATTCTAAGTGATTTTATAGTATGTGAAGGAATTTCCGCGTAAAAGTTTGAAGCTGGTTGATCATTAAATACTTGATTATTATTTAAGATAACAGCACTTGCTTTTGTTAGATGTACGTTCTCTGGATCATCATTATATTCATGATTCCCCCAAGCCATCATGGCAATCCAACCATCATCTGCTTTGTGTTGATTATGAGGTAAATTTAATGCGTGACCTATTTCATGTATCGTTCCACCAATCCAATTTGTACTTCCTTCTTGAGTACCATCTCGCCAAGTATTCATATCAAAATTTAAATAGTCTAATACATAACACCATCTTCCAATTCCGTAGAAAGGAACTCCGCCTGCATCCCAACCATGATCGCCTTCTCTACTAGGCATAAAAACGACGGTATGCGCACTTGTGGTTTCGTTTGGGTTATCATTAAAATATTTTTCTATTTCAATATTTGCTTTAGCTCCACCACCTTCGTAAGGATAATAATTAGCATTGTTCTGGCCATTGATAACAATTATTTTAATACGCTGAGCATCTTTTTCGTCCACTAAAAGTCCGAATGTTTTCTCTCCAAACCCATAGCTATTCATTTCCTTTTTATACCATTCTTGCGCATGAAGCATAATACCAGAAAGCCTTCTTTGATAATCGTTTAAAGTATCTTTATCGTTTGGAATAAAATAAACAACATTTAAATTTGAAGAGCGATTCGATGTGTAATTTATAACTGTAGGGTCTGGGGTTGGGTCTATAGTTTCTATAATTTCTGTGGTGGGTAAATCATCGTCTTTATTACACCCTAAGAGGATTATTAGAGCTATCGTTATTGGTATGATTATTTTCATTTTGGTTACTAAATTTGCTGAACGCATAAATTGATTTTTTTAATTCGCATTCCTAAGTAAGTACGTGACATTATTTATTGGGGTAAAATTTGAAAGCAAGATTTTTTCGATAGTTTTCTTTTAAAAATCGTTGCATGGTCTACATCACGGAACTATTTTTAAGAGGAAAATAGCGGAAT
>JBLHWU010000126.1:0-18999 GCA_047629355.1 Saprospiraceae bacterium
TGTCATCCAACTTTTTGGGCGAAATGTATTAACTTTTAACAAAGTATTATAAATAGTCTGCGATTTTTACAATATTTTGTTCTAAAGCGAGAATTGCTGAACTGATTATCCACTTTTCAAGAAAACCTGAATGGCATAAACTATTGATTATTAGCGACTTAATTACTTAACAATATGTTTGTAAGAAAACCCTTAATGTGGACTAAAGCCGACTGCCCTATCGCTTGGAATAAATTTTAGAAAAGGCTATCAATTTCAAAAAAAAGCGTCTTTCGAAAATGAATTCGAAAGACGCTTTTTACATTTAGGTAGTTTTTAAAACTAAGCCTCTTTTTCTTCTTCTTTTGCCACGAAATTCTTGACCCAATCCGATGTAACTGACTTTGGTCGCTCCAACGGCAAGCCCAATGCGCGCGACCAGCACAATGCTGCCAACACACCCAATGCTCGTGAAACGCCGAATAACACAGTATAAAAGCTGTATTCTTTCAAACCATAATGTACCAATAACGCACCAGAGTGTGCATCAACATTAGGCCATGGATTTTTCACCTTACCCAATGATTGTAAAATTGGTGGCACGACATCAAACACCTTCCAAACAACTTTTACCAAATCTGCATCTGGAATATAATCTTCAGCGAATTTTTTCTGCGCGGTAAAACGGGGGTCTGGCTGCCGCAAAACTGCGTGACCATATCCTGGAATCACTCGACCGCGTGCTAAAGTGCTATTTACATAATCTGCAATTTGCTCTTTTGTCGGGTCTTTCGTACCCAGTGCTTCCAACATTTTGAAAACCCATTTGATAACTTCCTGATTCGCTAAACCGTGTAACGGACCTGCTAATGCTGCCATTCCACCAGAAAATGCTAAATACGGGTCACTCAACGTTGAACCAACTAAGTGGGTCGCGTGAGCTGAGGCATTTCCTCCTTCGTGGTCAGCATGAATGGTCAAGTACAAGCGCATCAAATGCTGGAAATCCTCGTCTTCCGTGATGCCCAACATTGTAGCGAAATTACCTGCCCAATCTAATGACATATCTGGCTTGATGTGGTCGCCATTGTGGTAAGTGCGGCGATAAATATACGCTGCTACTCGCGGCAAACGAGCAATCAAGTTCATGGAATCTTCGTAAGTCGCATCCCAATATTCGCTTTTATTCATGCCTTCCGCATAGCGTCGAGCAAAGACCGATTCAGTCTGCATTGACATAATCGCTACGTTGAATTGCGTCATTGGGTGCGTACCTTCTGGCAATGCTTCCAATACTTTAAAGGTATGCTGAGGAATATTGCTACGGTTATTCCACTGTTCACTCAACCACTTCGCTTCTTCGGGCGTAGGGATTTCACCGACCAACATCAACCAAAAAAGTCCTTCTGGCAAAGGTTCTTTATCGCCAGGTCCTTTTGGTAATAATTCTTTAAGTTCAGGAATTGAATAGCCACGAAAGCGAATACCTTCATTAGCATCTAACTGAGAGGTTTCCCATAGCATCATTTTGACACCCCGAGCACCACTAATTACTTGTGAGAGGACGACTTCGTCCACTTTTTTATTGCCATTTTCCTTTAAAATAGCTTTAATCTCCTTTTTCAAGGCAGAAGATTTCTCGTGAAATTTCTGTTTAAGGGGATCCATCGGATGAATTTATGTTGTAAAAAAAAATGATTGAATTTGTCCGGGCATTAAGATAAAACACGGCACTACTTTGATAACAAAATCAAAGGCTCTCGGTTCAAAATTTGGGTCGGCAAATGTAAGAAAATAACAATTAAAAATGAAGAATGTAGAATTAAAAATGCCCCGAAAGGTATCCTCCGAGGCATTTTTAATGTTTCATTCTTAATGCTTCATTCTTGAATTAATGATTGTCCAATTTTTCCATCTCCAAAGCGATAATTTTATCGTCTGTTTGTTCCTTAGATAAATTATCACCTTTCATTTGTTTGTATTGCACCGCCATGGTGGTGCGGTTCTCTACTTTCTTTTGGTCAAAGATAATACGTTGGTTCTCTGTCAACATTTTTTTGATAGACGCATCGTTGCCTGTTTGAATAGACCGTAATTTTAAAATATATTTTTCACGGTCGGTACTTTTCAATCCTTCTATTTCAGATAGATTGCGGTACTTTCGTTCTTGAATGACTTGCATCTGTGACACTTGCACGTCCGTCAAAGTATACATAGGCGTCAATTTTGCTGTAGTTGCAGTAGCATCTGCACTTTTTTGAGCAAAAGAAGTAGTTGCCATAAAGCACAATACCAATAAGCTGAAAGCAAACTTTTTCATATTCTATATTTTTTTAAATTGTAAATATTCAGTTGAAAGGACGTTTTAATAGATTACTTTATTAAATGTTTGTAGGGCTTGTTTCACGACTTTATTTAACAAATAGAATCATTTTTATCATTAAAAAAATCCTTCATGCGCTAAATTACAATTTCTCTCGTTTTTTACCTTAGTTTTGTGCAAAAAAGAAGAAGGATTGACGTGGATTTGGCGAATTTTTTGATCATTTCGATTGATTTGATTATTTCGATTGTCTCGATTTATAAAATAAATACTGTAAATATAGCGTAACTATGATAATGATTCAAGAGATTTTGGTAAGTGAGGAAGTGATTGATCAAAAATTTATTTGCAACCTCAAAGCCTGCAAAGGAGCGTGTTGTTGGGAAGGTGAATGGGGTGCGCCTTTGGAAAAAGAGGAACTGGCTATTTTGGAAAACGCTTACGAAGCAGTCAAACCTTTTTTGAAACCAGAGGCAATTGAGCGGATAAAAAAAGTTGGTTTGTATGAGTGGAATGAATTGCCAAATGAATACGGAACGGGATTAATGGAAGACGGCGCGTGTGTATTTATGAACTACACACCATTGGGTATTGCGACCTGTGGAATTGAGCAAGCAAACCGTGCAGGTGTGACAGATTTCAAGAAGCCAATTTCTTGTCATTTATACCCAATTCGGGTATCAAAAAACGAAGATACTAATTTTGAAGCCTTAAATTATGATGAATGGGACATTTGTTCGGCAGCTTGTGCACTGGGAGAAAAGGAGCAAGTGCCAGTTTATAAATTCTTAAAAGAACCGATTGAACGGAAATATGGGGAGGAATTTTATAAAGAATTAGATATTATTGCTACTTTATTAGCGGAGGAAAAAAAGAAATAAGAAGAAATAAGACAAAATCAGACAAAATTGGCTCTTACGTTAACTTCCCCCCAAAAACTATTAATTGCTTGGATGGTTCGGTCAAAATCAGATAAATCAACGGGCTTCAGAACATAAGCATTTGCTCCAAATTCGTAACATTTTTGAATGTCATCTTGATTAGCAGATGTGGTAAAAACAATTACTGGAAGTTTGCGCATCAAGGGGTCTTGCTTGCAAATTTTCAATAAATCCAACCCATTCAAGCGCGGCATATTTAAGTCTAACAGGAGGTAATCAAACCCATCTGTAGAATTTTTAGTTAAAAAATCTAACGCGACTTTTCCGTCTTCACAGTGAATGATTTCAGTACTAATATTTTGATTTCTGAAAGCAATTTTAGTCAATTCTACATCTGCTAAATTGTCTTCTACTAGTAAGATTTTGCTATGTGTTTGCATTTTTATATTTTCCCTTCAGTTAGAATTCAAATTAATTTACAGAAATGAATAACTTCATTGGTGTGCATGTTGTCCTGTACAACAAAATGAAAAATGAATTCGTCAGCCGATTAATTTTGTTTTCGAATAAAATGTTCTCTGTAGAACACGAAGTAAATAATCTACGATTTTTGAGTGTAAGGTTTTATTTTCAGTTTTTGCTTTGAAACTGCTATTTATGTTGATATAATAAGCAATTTTAAGGTGAAAAATGAGGTTAAAATATCCTGTCAAAAGTCGTAGGTTATTTACTTCGCCTTTCTGTGGCAAGGTTAAACATTATTTTGAGAACATTCATGGCGAAAAACTGAATTTTGTGACATTAATATTTTTGTAAAATGAGGATAAAGTGGAGATTTGAAAAAATCATTCTCGGATTCATCTTTTCTTAGGACGAAGATATTGTACTTTTGTCACAAAAAAAAAGCATTATTTGATGATAAAAATTTAGAGTGAATTGCGCTTTAAATTTGCTTTATAGAAAAATGGTAAAAATTATGAAAAATAGATTCTTAATCTTGATGAGCGTAGTATTCTTTGGAATGAGTTGTCAGAATTCTCCATCGACTATTAGTGACACAAAACAAAAAACAGCCGCAATTTCAGAAACGACAAAGCTAAAAGCGGAAAGCCGTAAAAGCATTCTCTTTTTCGGCAATAGCTTGACCGCAGCCTACAACCTTGATCCCTCCGAAGGATTTACGCCAATTATTCAGCAACGTTTGGATTCTTTGAATTTGAATTATAAAGTCATCAATGCAGGATTGAGTGGTGAAACAACTGCGGGTGGGAATGAAAGAATTGACTGGGTGATTCGCCAAAAAGTAGATATTTTTGTCTTAGAATTGGGTGCAAATGACGGTTTAAGGGGCATTAACCCGAAGACTTCGTATGAAAATTTGCAGTCTATGATTACCAAAGTGAAAACGAAATATCCTGAAGTGAAAATCGTTCTTGCGGGGATGCTTGCACTTCCTAATATGGGCGACCAATTCAGAACAGCGTTTAAAAATATGTACCCAAAATTGGCGAAAGAGAATGATACGGAGTTGATTCCATTCTTTTTAGAAGGTGTAGCGGGACAACCTGAATTAAACTTACCAGATGGCGTTCATCCGAATGCGGAGGGACAGAAAATCGTTGCGGAGAATGTTTGGGCAGTTTTGAAGGATATTTTATAATAGACTTGATTACCCTTTAATAAATGCTTGTATGAATTTTAAATTTTTTAAAGGAAAATAGCGGGAAAAGATATTTTCAGGCGAGTATTTATTTGAGGGTAAAAAGTTTAGTGGATTTATGGTTGAATTGCTAAATTATTTCAGTGAAAAACCCTTAGGAACGCGAATTAAATAAAGTGCTTTTTTGAGCGCGCGTTTTCGTTCCTAATTTTTGCTTTAAAAGTGCGATTTATGTTGATATAATGAGCATTTTTAAAGTGAAAAATATGGACTAAATATCCGCTCAAAAATGTAAGATTATTTATTTCGCGTTCCTTTTTTAGCTATAAAAAAAATAACTTGGAAGCAATTTAGCCATGAACCTCATTTTTGGCTTAAATTTTTCTTAAAAAATAGATAAACCATCACATTCTCGCAATAGAGTTCCTGCTAAATGGTTGAAAGTCTTTATCTTGCAACTACTTATAGTCGTGCTCGTGCAATATTTTTGAAGAACAATTTGAACAACATTTTACAATATTCTTCCATTTCGTCATTTCGATTGAGGTAGAGAAAAAATTATTCACAGTACGGGCTACGTGTCATTCAACCTTGAGATGAGAAAATTGACTTTACTAAGCTACCTTTTATACACCTCTTTATTACTTACTGGACAAAATATTCAGTGGGCTGCTTCCGTAGTTGATTTTTCGAACCAACGAAGTGAACAAGCTTTTTCTGCGAATCAAATTTTGGGTGCACCCAATGCAATGACGGAGGGTAATGCTTTAAATAACTCATGGTCACCCAAAAATGAAAATGCTTATCTTGGAGAATCCATTCATGTAGAATTTGTGAAGCCAATGGCGATTCAGCAGGTCGTGATTGGGGAAAGTCAAAATCCAGGGTCGATTGAGACGATTACTCTATATGATGTTCAAAATCGGCGGCATTTGGTATATGAAAATGTTTTGCCGCAACCAGTTTATAAAAAGAATCGGCTGTTTCAGTATTTTTTTAAAATGACTGATTATGAGGTGAAAGGCGTGGAAATTCAGATGCAAACGTCTGCGGTAGCGGGAAGTAATTTAATTGATGCTATCGGAATTTCTGCAGGAACAGAAATGCCAAAAATAGACGAGAAGCCGACGGAAGAACTGGTCAGTCGAGGCGTTCAGAATATAGTTAGTGTGCCAAATGCAGAGAATCTTGGACCGCAAATTAATTCGCAATACGCCGAACGATTACCGATTATTTCACCTGACGGACAAACGCTTTATTTTGCCAGAAAATACTATCCACAAAATTTTGGAGAAGAAAATAACGACGACATTTGGTACGCTACTCGACAGCCTGATGGCTCGTGGAGTAAAGCCTTGAATATTGGTGCGCCATTGAATAATAAAGAGCACAATTTCGTGGTTGCTTGTAGCCCGTCAGGCAATACGTTGTACTTGGCAAATGATTATCGAGCGAGTAAAAAAGACGGTGTTTCGATGACGGTACGGAAAGGGCGAACTTGGTCGCAGCCAAAATCTTTAGATATTGAAGACCATTATAATAACAACGAATTTGTAGGCTATCACGTGGGTGTGGACGGACGGACGTTGCTGATGTCGGTTGAGCGAAAAGATGGATTGGGGAAGCGCGATTTATACGTTTCTTTTAAACAAACAAGTGGCAAATGGTCTAAACCGCAAAGTTTGGGTTCAGGCATCAATACATCCGACGAGGAAACGAGTGTTTTTTTAGCAGCGGACGGAAAAACCATTTATTTTGCCAGTAATGGACGACCGAATAATTTAGGTGGTTTAGATATTTATATGAGCAAACGATTAGATGATACCTGGCGAAGATGGACGACGCCAAAAAATTTAGGAAAAGAATTTAATACGCCCAATCACGATTTTAATTTTACCATTCCAGCATCTGGTGATTACGCTTATTTTTCTTCTGGTCCGATTAAAAGTTCTAATTTATACAGAATTAAATTGCCAGAGGAATTGCGTCCCGAACCGGTGACCTTGGTGACAGGACGTATTATTGACAAAGAATCAAATCGGCCAATTAATGGACAGTTAAAATATCAAAATTTAAGTGATAATCCCAATTCGATGAGCATGGATGCAAACGCCGCAGGGGAGTTTAAAGTCGTCGTTCCTTACGGAGAAAATGTGGGCATTTATGCAGAGCAAAGTGGCTATTTTGCGGTAAGCGAAAACTTGAGATTATCGGAAGAACGTTTGAAAGAATTGGACTATATGCCTGACAGTAACGAAGGTGGAAATGACGAAGAACTAGAGCAATTACAAGCACAATTCAATCGTTTGCATGCAGAAGTTCAAGGTTTAGAAAACGCAAGGCAAATGCCTAAAAAAGCTGAAAATCAACCGGTTATTAAAGGCGGCGTAACGGCATTTCGAGACCCTGAATTAGAGGCATTGCGTGCTAAATACTATTCCGCAGTTTTGAAAAATGAGCCAACAGATATTGCTGCAAAAAGGGTGAATGAAACGCCTACTTCAAATACTCAGCCTGCGACGGATGATATTGAAGAATTGGATGAATTGGCGCGCATGAAAGCCAAATTCAATAGAGCTAATAATTTAAATGAAGCAGATAATCTTGATATTGAAAAAATTGATAGTCGCACCATTTTAAAAAAGAAGCAATCGGATGATGAATTGACTGCAATGAAGGCCAAATATATGAAAGCGAATAATTTGGAAGTACCTGTTGTTGAAAAAAAGGTAGAGACTATTCAAATGGTAGAGGATGGACGATTTAATGAATTGGAGGAAGAGGTTCGGGAAGAGTTGGAACAAGCGCTTTTGGAGGATGTAAAATTAGATTTACAAAAGGAATTATTGGAAGATGCAAAACAGGAAGTAGCGATGGAATTAGATGCTGCTGAACGCGATAAACTGGATGACCCGACATTGGACAAAGAAGTTAAAAATCAATACATCGAGTCGGTGAAAGCGGAATTGCGGAAGGAATATGAAGAGCCTATCAAAGTGGAATTACGAGCAGAATGGGAAGAAAAAATTAAGGAGGAACTTCGAAAAACATTACGTTCAGAAATTAGAGCGGAATTGCGCCGCGAACTACGTGATGAAGTGAAAGCAGAACTCAGGGAAGAACTTAAGTACCAAATTAAAAAAGAATTAGAAGTAGAACTTCGGCAAGAGTTGGCTGCTAAAAAACGCGAGCAAAAGGTAGCCAAACCAGTCGCGGTTCAGTCAAAAATGGAGGAGGAAATCGAAGAGCCTTTCGCACCAGTTTACCAAGAAGTAGAGCAAGATATTACGCTTGTGCCTATCAAAGTCGGGCAGGTCATTCCGATGAATAACATCTTTTTTGACTCCAATGAATCCAGTTTGAAAGAAGTTTCTTTTGCAGAATTGGAGCGGGTTTTAGATTTTTTGAAAAAAAATCCGAACCTGATAGTCGAAGTTGGCGGGCATACGAACGGTTGGTGTAGTCATAGTTTTGCCAATGAGCTATCGGATAAACGCGCGCAAAAAGTAGCAGCCTATTTTATTGAAAAAGGCATTGCCTCTCGAAAAATTCAACATCGGGGCTATGGAAAAATTGAGCCGATTGCAACGAATGATAATGCGGATGGACGACGGAAAAATCAGCGGGTGGAATTGAAGATATTGGAAATTATGGAGTGATGCTTTTATTTTTAAATAGAAATACGAGTAATATTTTTTTTGACTTAAAATTTCAGTAAAATTCAAGAAGTGGGCAGAATCCACCACTTGGGAGCGCGCATTTTAAAAAAAATGCCAATCAGAATTAAATCATCTTTCAAATACAACGCCTTCCTTACCATTTATACACTTTAAACCATATTTGTCACTTTCTTACTAAACTTTAGGGTACTTTTGCCTACGTTTAAACGTTCTAAGTACCGTGTTTTAGAAGTTTATTGATGTTTTAACAAAGGGAGCTTGATGGACAAAAATCGTTTTGCAAAAAATGTTTTTGTCCTTCAAGAACCTTCCGCGTTGCCTGTGGCAACGCGCACTGTGTTTTTTGAAGCTCGAAAATCTTGCAACTTTATCGCTTCTTGATTTTTAGAAAACTTTTGAAACACGTTCTAATTCTAATTTCTAATAAAATTTGACCTAACAAAAACGTTAGCTATGAAGATAAAAAACCTAACTAATTTATTGGTACTCACGCTTTTTTCCATCAGTCCGCTACTTGCCCAACCCGTGAATGATGATTGTGAGAATGCAATTAATTTAGATGATGTGAGTAATTTTTGTTCTGGTGTTGGCGCATTTAATTTGACGGGCGCGACCGCGAGTCAACCAACTAATCCAGGTTGTTGGCCGCAGTTTTCAGAAGAAAACGATATTTGGTTTCAATTTACTGCCGAAGCAACTGACTTAAATGTAGTGATGCTTGGAAATACAAGTGGGGCAATTGGTCCAGGAGGTACGTTAGAGTCACCGCAATTTGCCATTTATGAAGGTGATTGTAATGGCGTTTTGACCTTAGTTGAATGCTCGTCAGATGGGACAAACACAAATATTACGGAAACTTTTGCAGGGCCATTGACAATTGGGCAGACTTATTATATCCGAGTCGCTGCTCGTGATGGAAATGTGGGGACGTTTCAATTATGTGTCGATAATTTTAATGGAGTACCTGAGCCGTCGGGTGACTGTGATGATGCCGTTGTTTTGTGTGATAAATCCCCTTTTACAGTAGAAAGTGTAACAGGAACAGGCAGTGACCCTAACGAAGTAAATAATGGGAATACAGGTTGCCTTGGAGGTGAAAATGCAACAACTTGGTATAAATGGACTTGTGACGTATCGGGAACGTTAGAATTTACTTTGACGCCGAATAATCCTTCTGATGACCTTGATTTTGCAGTCTTTGAATTGCCCGGAGGGTTGGATGATTGTGATAATAAAGACGTACTACGTTGCATGGCATCAGGTGAGCAAGTCGGTGGTGCATTTAATACATGGGAGCCTTGTACAGGAGCAACAGGCTTAGCAGCAGGTGAAACAGATGCGAATGAAGGCCCCGGTTGCTCACCCGGAGATAACAATTTTGCCGCAGCCATCAGCATGGTTGCAGGAGAAACGTATGCATTAATCATTGACAACTTTAGCAATACAGGAAATGGCTTCTCGATAGAATTTGGCGGCACAGGCACATTTCTAGGGCCAACCGCTGACTTTGAAGTAGATGCCGAAATTGTTTGTTTTGGTAATGAAGTAACGTTCATGGATGTCTCCACTTCTGTTTCTGGCATTAGCAATTGGGAGTGGAATTTTGGTGTCGGTGGAGTTCCTACTACTGCGATTGGGGAAGGACCGCATCAAGTGACGTATATTTCGATTGGCACAAAATCAATTGTTTTACAAATTATGAGTGAAGCCGGTTGCGTCATTACCCATATTGAAAATATTACCGTAGAGCCAACGCCCGATGCTGATGTTTTTGCAGGTGCGGATTATTGTGACCCAATGGTTGCGACGGGAACGATTATTTTAACACCAAATGGAGGAACGCCGCCGTATTTATATGATTTTCAAAATACAGGCACATTCGGGGCAGATAGCGCATTTGTTGATTTGGAAATAGGCGATTACGTCGTGGTTATTCAAGATGCAAATGGTTGTACCAGAGAAATTGACGTTGAAATTCCTGAAGGATTGTCACTTGACCCGACCGTGAATCCTGCCGTTCCAGTAACTTGTAATGGTGATTCGGATGGTGGAATTTCAGTAACAGTCGCCATTGGAAATGACCCGATTACTTATGATTTTGGAAATGGACCCGTGACGAGTAATACTTTGACTGGCTTGATTGCAGGAAATTATACAGTAACGGTTAGCGACGGAATTGGCTGTACGGGCGAGTTTATAATTGAAGTACCAGAATTTCCTCCATTGGAATTAGAAATTGACGCAATGGATATTTCTTGCTTTGGCGAAACGGATGGTTCGGCGATGGTCATTGCGACTGGAGGTTCTTCAGAATACAGTTATTTATGGAATAACAATGAAACACAAGACAGCATTATCAACTTAGTTGCTGGAAATTATAGCGTCACTGTCACCGATAGCAATGGTTGCACAGAGGTGACTGATACACCAATTAATGAACCGGCGCAGTTGTTTTTAAATTTGCTAAGTGTCGAAGATGTGATTTGCTTTGGCGATACGACGGGTATTATTACGGTTGAAGCTTTTGGCGGCACACCTACTTATATGTACAGTACGGATGGCGTTAATTTTCAGGCAGATTCTATTTTGCAAAATCTTGCTGCGGAAACATACACCGTCATTATCCAAGATGCCAGCGGCTGTACCGAAACGGTGGAGGTAACGGTTGCTTCTCCACCGCCGCTTATTGTGGATGCAGGACCAGACCAAACGATTGAGTTGGGAGAAATGGTAGATATTCAAGCCTTTCATACCCCACCTTTCCGTCCCGTTGCTTATAATTGGACGCCCGCGGAAACGCTGAATTGCGCGGATTGTGATGACCCTACTGCATTTCCATTTGGAACAACAGCTTACGTAGTAAGCGTGGTCGATTCTACAATGTGCCGTTCGGAAGATAGCATGACGATTAATGTAATTTTAAATTATCCCGTTTTTGCGCCTAATGTATTTTCACCAAATGGTGATGGTATCAATGATGGATTTACCTTATTTGGCGGGCCTGCTGCGCGCCAAATTCAGGATTTAAAAGTATTCAGTCGCTGGGGGAGTTTGGTTTTTGAAACTACAAATATTCCACTGAATGATGCTGTTTTGGGTTGGGATGGTATTTTTAATGGAAAAGCGATGAATCCTGATGTATTTGCCTATGTTGCTGAGGTAGAGTTTATTGATGGGGAAGTCTTTATTTTTAAAGGGGATGTGTTGATATTGAGGTAAAATTAATTTTTTTAGAAGAATAAAACGCCTTAAATGTAAGCCTAACTTTCAAAAGTAACGCTTCGTTTTGTGTAATGTTCTTTTCAATTGTCTGTCCGCGAAGCGGATGAATATGAACAACCCCGAATGTAATTCGGTGGGCACCAATGATGTGTCACAATCCTGAAGGGATTGAATATAACTCACATTCAACCCTTTCAGGGCTGTAGACATAATAAAATTTAACACCACGGATTTTATCCGTGGTTATTCAGGTTCAATCTTTTCATGATTTTTGAAAATTCATTAAAATTTTCGTTGCGGAGTATTAGCCATTGAGCTAATTTTTTAAGGGTTTTCTTATAAAAAAAATAGCAACTATTCAGGTACTTTAATTTATTGATTATCAGTTATTTATAGTTTTGTTTAAAAATGATATTTGTCTGATTTTCTCAAATTTTTTGACAAAAAATCATTTTTTTAACATTTCCATAACTTAAAAGACATTTTTTTATCTAAAAGCCACCTGAGTAGACTTTATGAATGAGTAGCTTTTTTAGAATTGCGAATAATTGATAATCAATAGTTTGCGAATTATCCAGAGTCGCCATTCATAAAGTCTAGTAGTTGCAAAAAATACGTGATTCCAAGGAAAAATTCACGATTTTTATTTTTATAAGAAAACCCTTTTATTTTTACATTTTTAAAAGAAGGAAATTTTTTGAAAAAATACCAGTATGATTAAAAAACTCAGCCTAACGTTATTCCTATCCAGTCTATTTCTAATAAGCCTAAATGCACAAGTAGATACAGAAGATAAGGACGCATTTTTTATTAGAAAAATCTATGATACCGCCCTTACTGAAGGTAGATGTTATCCGTGGTTGATGTCTTTAACCAACAATATTGGTGGACGTTTGGCAGGGTCGCCACAAGCAGCAGCGGCAGTGGAATACACTTATCAAATGCTGGATACATTGGGTTTAGATAAGGTTTGGAAACAACCTTGCATCGTTCCACACTGGGTACGTGGTGATAAAGAAGTCGTCAGAATCGCTTCGTCAATTATGGGGTCTTTAGATATGAATGCTCTTGCTCTCGGGAATTCTGTTGGCACAGGTGAAAATGGAATCGCTGCTGAAGTGATTGAAGTACAAGGCTTGGAAGAGGTCGAAAATATGAATCCTGCCGATGTCAAAGGCAAAATTATTTTCTACAATCGACCGATGGACCCGAAGCAAATTAAGACCATGAGTGCCTACGGTGGTGCAGTTGACCAACGGGGTAGCGGTGCTTCAGTAGCGTCTAAAATGGGTGCGATTGGCGTACTTGTTCGCTCGATGACAACGCGCTTGGATGATATTCCACATACGGGCGGATTGTGGTATCAAGACGGTGTGAAACCAATTCCCGCTGTCGCAATTAGTACCAACGATGCCGAGCGATTGAGCAATTTATTAAAGCAAGATAAAGTGACCGTTTATATGCAAACGACCTGTGGAATGCTGTCACCAAAGCCTTCTTTCAACGTCATTGGTGAAATAAAAGGTAGTGAATTTCCTGATGAAATTATTCTTGTCGGGGGGCATTTAGACTCTTGGGATGTCGGTAAAGGTGCACATGATGACGGGGCAGGTTGCGCACATTCAATGGATGTTTTGCAAGTTTTAAAACGGATGAATTATCAGCCTAAACGAACGATTCGGTGCGTGTTATTTATGAATGAAGAAAATGGTCTTGCGGGTGGAAAAGAATATGCGAAAGTATCTAATGAAAAAGGAGAATTTCACATGGCTGCGATTGAGTCAGATTCGGGAGGATTCACACCGCGCGGATTTTCGGCTGATGGTATGCCAGATATTGTAAATGGAAAAATTAAGCAAATTTCTCAGTGGTCGTGGTTGTTAGAATCGTATGGATTGACATTTGAAAAAGGCGGGTCTGGGGCAGATATTTCTCCATTGAAAAGTCAGAATGGTATTTTAATAGGCTTTCGCCCTGATTCGCAGCGGTATTTTGATTATCACCATACGGCAATTGATGCACCTGATGCAGTGAATAAACGAGAGTTGGAATTGGGCGTTGCAGCAATTACGAGCTTGGTTTATTTATTAGATAAATATGGACTGGAGTAATTAATTCGAATGACTTGATTATTTCGATTGTTTCGATTGGCATTACACATGCAAAATCGAAACAATCGAAATAATCAAATCATTCGAGTCAATCAATTATTCTTCGCCTACTTTCAGTACCAATTTCCCCATCTTCTGCCCCGTAAACAATCGCTGATACGTTTCATGGAAATTCTCAATTCCTTCATAAACATCTTCCTTACTTTTCAATTTTCCTTCGTGCATCCATTGCCCCATTTGCTGCGCCGCTTTGCCGTAATCTTTAGCATAATCAAAAACAACCAAGCCTTTCATCATCGCCCGATTAACCAATAGCGACAAATAATTTTTAGGTCCAGTAACTGATTCCTTATTATTGTATTGAGAAATAGCACCGCAAATTGGAATTCGTGCGCCCATTCGTAAATTCGCCAAAGCATGGTCTAAAATATCACCGCCAACATTGTCAAAATAAACGTCAATACCTTTTGGACAGTGCTTTTTGATGCCTTTATAAACATTTTCATTCTTGTAATCTATCGCGCCATCGAAACCTAACTCATCAACGATATACTTACATTTTTCTGGGCCACCAGCAATACCAATAACCTTACAGCCTTTGATTTTTGCAATCTGACCAACGACACTGCCGACTGCACCCGCTGCACCCGATACCAAAACCGTCTCGCCTTCTTTCGGCTGTCCAACTTCCAATAAGCCAAAATAAGCCGTAAAACCAGGCATTCCCAATGTCCCCAAATAAGCAGGTAATGGTGCTAATTTCGCATCCACTTTATAGACGTCTTTTCCGTTAGAAACTGAATACTGTTGCACACCCGAGTAGCTATGCACATAGTCGCCTACCTGAAATTCAGGGTGATTTGATTCCGTTACTTTTCCAACGGTACCTGCGCGCATTACCGCACCAATTTCCACGGGGGGAATGTAAGATTTCGCATTATTTAACCAACCACGCATCGCAGGGTCGAGAGAAATATAGATAGTCTGAATTAAAAATTCACCCTCACCAAGTGATGGAATTGGATTGTGTTCAACTAACCAATCGGAAGGTTTGACATCGCCAACTGGACGAGCTGCCAACTTTATTTGCGTATTTTTTGACATTGTTTATAGTTTGATTACTAAATGGTTTTGTATCGCTTCAGCAGAAATATGAATCGCTACACATTTTCTTAAAAACCCGAAATTGCAAGAATTGTTTGAAAAATCAAATAATTACAGTTGATATTTTTAAAAAAAATGAAGGGTCAACTTGGATTAACCTTGTAAAATGGGCGATTTAAATTTAAAACATTCACTCAAAATGCTTGTTTTTAAGATAACCGTTGAATAGTTTTGCTTTTCAATGATTTAAGTAATTCGGGTTGAAAACCCGAGTTTATTGAGTATTATTTAAAAAAAAATTGAAAAAAAAATTGAAAAACCCGACTTCTTCAAATATATCGTCGATTCCTTTTCGAGACTTCGGTGGTTCTGGACAGGTACTGCATTTTGCCCACGCCAATGGTTTTCATCCTGCGACTTATCAGCAGCTATTGAATCCATTGACCAAAAAATTTCGCGTCATTGGGATTGAACACCGCCCGTTTTGGCAAGCAGAACCAACTGCAGGAGATGACTGGGAACAAATTGCCAATGATTTAATTCGTTTTTTAGAAGAGCAGAATTTGAAAAGTGTGATAGGCGTTGGACATTCATTAGGCGCAGTAGCCACCATGTTTGCAGCCATCAAGCGACCTGATTTATTTAAAAAAGTTGTGTTGATTGAACCTGTTTTTCTACCTGTGACGTTGATAACTTTTTTTCAATTGGTTCCTCAAAAATGGCGAAAGCACTTAAATCCACTGATTAAAATGACGCTCAAACGCCGTGATGTTTGGGATAGTCAGCAAGAAGTATATGATGCTTATCGGAAAAAGAAGTTTTTTGCAGGATTGTCGGATGAAGTATTATTGGATTATATTAATTCGGGGATTAAAAAACGGGCTGATGGCAAAGTGACCTTGGTTTATAGCAAAGAATGGGAAGCACATTTTTTTAGCTTAGCACCGAAGGTTTGGTCTAAGTTAGGGGAATTGAAAACCCCCGTTTTGGGGATTCGAGGCGAACATTCTGATACGTTACAACCCGACCAATGGACAAAATGGCAACGGTTAAAACCAACGCACGAGTTTTTAGAAATTGAAGGGACGGGGCATTTGTTGCCCTTGGAAAAACCGCAGCTTTTGGCAGATAAGATTTTAGCATTTTTAAAGTGAAAAATGAGGGCAAAATATCCTCTCAAGAGTCTGAGTTTATTTAATTCGCATTCTTAAGAGTTACCTTAAAAATAAAAATTTAGACTTTATAAAAAATATGAAAACCATTCAACTCGACGATTATAACATCCAAATTGGCGACATTTGGTCAACGTTTAACACTTTTCTAAAAGAACGAAATTATTCAAAAATCGCCATTTTAGTTGATGACAACACACATCAGCATTGCCTACCTATTTTAGAAAAAAATACACCTGATTTTGATTTTTTAAAAATAAAAATATCCGCAGGTGAGCAACACAAGAACATCGAAACTTGCCAAAATATCTGGCAACAAATGATGGAGTTGGGCATGAATCGCAATGCGCTAATCATCAATCTTGGTGGCGGTGTAATTGGGGATATGGGTGGTTTCAGTGCCAGTACGTTCAAGCGCGGAATGGATTTTTTACAGATGCCGACGACTTTGTTGTCACAGGTAGATGCGTCGATTGGTGGGAAGTTGGGGATTGATTTTATGCAGGTCAAAAATAGTATTGGTTTGTTTAAAAATCCGCAGGCCGTATTCATTGCCCCAGAATTTTTACAGACCTTGCCTTTCAATGAAATTCGCAGCGGTTTTGGAGAAATCATCAAACATACCTTAATTGATAACGCCGAGCAATGGGCAAATTTACAATCCATAACTGACTTGTCGAAAGTAGATTGGCCAACTTATCTGGCGCCATCTTTACATATTAAAAAACGAATTGTCGAAGAAGACCCATTTGAAAAAGGCATCCGAAAAGCCTTGAATTTTGGACATACGGTCGGACATGCGATTGAAGGTTGGGCATTGGAAACAGAGAAATCACTATTGCACGGTGAAGCGATTGCGATTGGGATGATTTGCGAAGCGTGGTTGTCGCATCAGGTGGTCGGATTGCCGATGGCTGCCGTTAATGAAATTGTAAAGTTTATTCTAAAAACCTATGAATTTTACCCATTGGAGGAAGCCGCCTTTTCTGCCTTTTTACATTTGATGACCAAGGATAAAAAGAATGAAAATGACGCGATTAATTTCACGATGATTCAACCGATTGGAAAGGCGATTATTAATCAAACGGCGTCGCCAGAACTAATTTTGGAGAGTTTGAAGTTTTATAATGGATTTCTGGATGTTTAGAAACTTGGATGTAGAGTGTCTAAATATTTAGCATATACATTCAGGTATTCGGTTTTATTGGTCTCAGCAAAAGGTTTAAAACCTCGTACTTTAGTACGATAAATTTATTAAATTCTTTTCACTGATACATTTTGATTGATTAATTGGCTTTACATAACAAGGTAGCATAGCCGTTAGAGAAGCTGTCTTGTTCTATGGGCAACCCACCTACTTTAGTAGGTGGTATTTGAGTTTTGAACGAAATACGTCTATGTTTTTTATTTCACCTTTAAATAATAACTACCATAACGTTCATCATTTTCATCAAAATAGTAAAGGTTAACATTGACCATATCATCATTCGGCAATACAAAATTAACTTGGTGGTCTTCCCTTAAACCAGTTGAATAAAACCTATTCGTATTTTCATCAAATCGATAAGACCAGAGTTTACTAATTTTTTCACCATAGACCTTGAATCTAAAATAATTGTCATTTTCATCCTTAGTAAAGCAAACCAAACTGTTAGGAAATTTTGACTTGTCTCTTGGCAATCCTATCCATTCTAATCCATAATAGATGCTTATTATTTCGTGATTTTCAAGTTTTTTAAATGAAGAGAGTTTTGATGTGAATAATTCAGATTGGGCCTTTAATTTTTTGATGGCAAAGTCATATTTATAAACAGAAATCCAGTTTTTTTCTTTCTCATATGAATCTTTGTTAGCCATTATTAGTGCGAATGGTCTTTGTTCGTAATTAACAATAGTATACAGTTTCGCGGATTTATATTCTTTGAATACCTTGTTTAGATTGTCTTGCAAAACGCTTAATTCACTCTCCTTCTTCTTTTTAGTAATATTTACGATTACTGCCGTCAGACCTGTTTTGTTATGTCCGAGATATATTTTTTCTATTTCAATGCCAAATTTGTCTTTAGCAATTTTAATATATCTTGTTATATCGTAAGCATTTTTAAGCTGTTTATGCTGAGTAACTTGTCTTGGTTGTGGTTTTGAATTTTCAATTTTACCTGGCAACATTGTGTTTCTTACTTCGTCTGTACTACAGGAGAAATGAAGTGATGCTATCACTAAAATAATGACGATATAGATTGAATCTCTCATAATTTGATTTGTATTTAGTTCGTATTAATTTATATCGCGTTCCTTATGACTTAAGTAACGCGTAGCAATTAATTCGGTAATTTTATAAACATCTTTTTCCGCTATTTTCTCTTTAAAAATTCGGTAGTGTAATTAAGTGTGCACCACCATTTATTGAAAAAGTGATTTATTATCGTGTAAACGAAGGTTCTTTTAAGTTTGAGCAGCGAGAGAATCGTAAGATTTTCGAACTTTAAAAAACACCGTGCGCGTTGCCTACGGCAACGCCGGAGGGCTATTAAGGGACAAAAATGATTTTTGCAAAATCGTTTTTATCCCTTAAAAATCCCTTTGATAAACAAAAGTACCTAAACTGTAAAAGTGCACATTTGTGGCACCACCAAAAATTCTTCAATAACAAAGGCTATTAAAGATTTTTCAAAGAAAAACTATCGAAAAAATCTTGTCTAAAAATTTTACCGAATTAATTATCACGTGTTACTTAGCATTAGGGCAAACGCACCAAAATTACTCACCGAGTACTTTCTTTAAATATTTGGTATTCATGGATGCGCGATACCGTCTTTTTTGAAGACTTAATTTATCATCCATATTTGTTATTCGATGCAGTGACA